>JASHRR010000665.1 GCA_030037185.1 Xanthobacteraceae bacterium
TTGAACGACAATTTACCCATAGGCTCCGGCGTGACGGAGGCTGCCTCCAAAACACTGGTCTAACAACGTCTTGGCGAGGGCGCTGGACACCTCGTGGCGCTCACGTCGTCCTCAACTCAGGACTGCCGCCCTAGCCAACAACCGATGGAACGCATTCTGGCGCAAAATCTCCTTGCACGGCATGAAGATTGAAAATAAAACCTTTCGTTGCGTCCCGGGAGCTTCATAATCAGCTTTGAAACGGGAAGGGGACGCATAGGAGACACAAAACACCTTAGTTCCCCGACCACTCAGCACCGCCTGGCCACCCGGCTCACCGTTCTGGCGGGATGCCCGGCCAACACGGTTAGCCCGTTGATCTCTCGGGCGCGGTCCTGATCATTGGCGCCAGCCGCAGCCCTCCAAGCCAACAGCTCTTCCAAGCAGATTCCAGGGGCCGTCACCGTTGAACAGTTGATCTGCGCGATCTGGTGCGGTTCGCCCGCGCCTTGGATTTTCGATCCGCCGATGCGCAACAGAAGGTGGCAGAATTTGCCCATCTGTGATGACGGGCGTAGGCGCACCGGATGTTCTACGCCGAATCGGCGTGCTCGAACGCGGCACCGAACGCGCCCGGCATCAAACGCCGAAGGGGACGCGATGGTATTCAACGCCCAAACGTCTCGCGTTGCACAGATCAATCTGGTCGGGGCGGACTGCATGCGCATCCCTTCGCACCGCATGATGCCGACGGTCTTTGCTGACGAGCGGCCTGGCGGTAGGGTTGAAGGCATGCATCGACCATGGTCCTCGAGAACGCCAACGATCTGGTCGAGCACAATCAGAGCTATGAGGAATCTGATTATGGTCTCCGGGTCTCAATTCCGGGCGCATACATGCAACCATCCGAATGTCTATGAACCGTGATCGCTTTGTTCGGCCTGCGAAGGACAGCGTACGGAGATAGGTAGTTCGGCCTGTTCGAGGGCCGAGCTCGACGAGGTGATGCGTCACAGGGAGTTGAATTGATGAAGTCAATCACGCGGGCCCGGCATGCTGTTCATGCGGCGAATTGTGAGAGTTGATCGTGCGCAGAATGGTTCTCACAGACCGGTGCGGCGGTAGATCTCCGCGATGGGCAAGAATAGGCTGAGCGAACGCAAGTCAATGACGTCGTCGCGAGAGCGGACTGTACGCTGCTTGAAATCGTTTTCGCGGGCGAAAACGGTCACCTCCACGGCATCTTGCGCAATCACGACATAATGGGTTAGCGAAGCTAGGCTTGCGTAGGCTTCGCGTTTCCAATTCAAGTCCTGATCTTTGGTCGTTGGCGAAAGAACCTCGAACGCGACGATGACGTCGCTACGATCTCGCGCCCCGCAAGGTTCGCCGGAGACTACGGCAACATCCGGTTCGGGCCGGTTTTTCTCGGAGACACGCACACCGACGCGGCCTAGCACCGTCCACGAGGCGCTCAACTCACGCTCACCGACCGAGAGCACGGTGATGACGTTCGCCACGATCTTCTCATGGAAGTCGGTAGGCGAGGCGTTCAAGACCGGCTTTCCCCCGATCAGTTCCCACTTCTCGTGGTCCGGCTGAGCGTCCGTGAATGCATAGAATTCGTCCACGGTCATCGCGCCAGCTTTGATGACGGGAACGCCCATGAGGCTCGATCCTGTTGTCTCAATCTAACATCGTTCAGACCAAGGTGGGCATTCTTCCCAAGACCCGCAAGCCACCCCCACTCCCAAGACAGACGACGGTAATGGGGTCTGAGGGCTTGGGTCGATCCGGACGGGTGAACCGCCGCTCAGGGTGAGTTCATCGACCTCCAGGTGCACCTGATCCGCCGCTGCACGCAGCCGCTGCTCCCGGCTGGGTAGAGCTTGCTTAAGTTCGGCCGCGCCGACCGCGCTGAGATCGACCGGCAGGGCGACTCTTCGCCGTCATTGAACCGACCCGCGAGTTTGGCGATCCCCTGCTTGGCGCCCTTGTACATCTCCAGCAGCGACGTCTCCTCAACGTGCTCAATAAAGCCCGGACGCTTGAAATCTAAAACCATCTGCTGGGGATGACCGCCGAGGTGCAGGTCAACGCGCACCCTGGTTGGATCGTCGTGGTCACGCTGCAGACCATGGATGACAGCCAGAACCTTCTCGACGTGCTCGCGACCATGACGATGGCCGTTGCTTCCATCGCGACGACCATGGTCGGCAGAATGACCCTGCGTTTCGTCTGGGAACGCTCCGTAAGTGTTCCGATCGGGCTCTGCAAAGTGCACCCGGCGCACCGTTTGGCCGTCACCGCCCTCGCCGTTGCCTATCCTCCGGAGCTGCTCGCCGGATGGCTGGAAGAGGGACGCTATGCTACCTTGCAGCATTCGGGATCGCACTCTTTGCCGCAAGCAGCTTCATGAATCTCACCCTTTCGCCGGACACTACGGGCGACCAGCTCCTGTTCCCGAACGTGGTGCGCGCCATCGGTCAGGCGTTGATATTGACCCCGTTGAGCAGCATCACCACAGGAGGGATCGCGCCGAGCGAAGCCGGCGCGGCCTCGGGCCTTTCCAACATGTTGCGCAACCTTGGCGGCGCGGTAGGCACCGCGACGCTCGCGACCGTGTTGACGAAGCGCGAACAGTTCCATTCGAACATCATCGGGCAGTCAGTGACGCTCTATCGCGACGAGGTGCGGGAGCGCATCACCGAAATGACGAACTATTTCCTTTCGCACGGCATTTCGGATCCACCGGCTGCAAATCATCAAGCAATCGTCGCCATCGGTAACATCGTGAAGCGCCAAGCCCTCATCATCGGTTTTAGCGACACGTTCGCCATCATTGGCGCTGTCCTTACCATCGCCGCGGTCGCGCTGCTGTTCGCGCGCAAGATCACGGCCGGATCCGGCGCAGCCGCGCATTGACAGTCTGGTCCTCCTACATGGGCTGACCTTCAGCACCAGACCCTAAGACCGAACGGGCCACATGGTCTGAGGTTAGTGCAGGCCGATATCGTCCTCAGCTGAAGCATCCGCGGGCACCTGACGCTTGATTTTCATTGCCCGGGACAAGGAGAAGCAGACATCGCGTCGCAGAAGAAGGTCGGCACGGGTGATTTTAGCTTTGCGGCGGGTCATCGCCGTATCGCCATGCTGGCACCTTAGTCTAAAATCCCGCGGCGGCCTTCTCGATAGCCTCCGCTTCGTCAGGCGCCTTGACCCTGCCCAGCCAGACGGCTTTGCTGGCGAGTTTATACACCTATGTCGACCGCCGCGGCTGCTACGGCGGAAAGAAAACCGGCGCACATGTGTCATCGAGGGTTTGGCAGATCGTCCCACGACTCGTTGCGGCAAAATCGATGGAGTCGTTGGCGTGCATCCGTCGAACCAAATGCCGCAGCAACCTCATACCAAGTTCGCGCCGCGGGACGGTCGCCGCCTGCACTGCCGTTTAATCGGCGTATCAAACATCCGTCGTATGTCTCGCCGAGCAGCAGCGCAGCCCGAGCGTTGCGCCGCCGCGGCGCGTTGTAGCACTAGGCGCGCAGCAGCTATATCGCCCGCAACGAGCAACTCGTCGGCGACCCTGAGAAGCCAGATGGTCTGATCGAAGCGGAACCCTCGTCCGCCGAACCCGACGGAAACAACCCGCGATAGCAACGGCTTGCGGCGTTTGTTCGGCTGCGGCAGAACCCACGCCGCGGTTGTGAGTTACGCGATGTAGCGCACCCCGGGAGCACCTTGTTTTCGGCCGGTGGGCTCGCGGCCGCGGGAAGTCCCAGGGCGGGACTATCGCCAGTTGGCCTCCGTGTTCGCGGCACTCATTCCCGCTGATGTTCGGAATGTTGAGAAGCAGGGGCGTCTCGTCCGTCAGGATCAGGATATGTGCGAGCCGAACAGCTACTGCATGGTCAGCGAGCGCGGCCGGGCCGGGCCGGCGCCCGCGACAGGGGGGCGCCGACAGGCCTGGTGCGGCGTCTAGCCCGGCATCCGGTCAAACTTCGGCAGCGCGGGATTGAGCGTGTCCCAGGCATGCCCTCGGATCGCGTAGGTGACCACCTGTGGCTCGAACTGGCCCGGCTCATCGAGACTGGCCGCATGAATCGCGATCACGTCGGGCATGGCCGCAAAGGTCAGATAGACCGGGGTGCCGCAGGTCGGGCAGAAGGCATGGATCTTGTCGTTGCCGCTGTTCCCGGCCACATGCCAGGTCTTCGCCTCGCCGGTAATCGTCACGCTGGGCCGCACGCCGAAAGCGAGATAGGAGCCATGGCCCGTTCCGCTTCGCTTCTGGCAGTCGAGGCATTGGCAGTGGTTCTGGACGATCGGCTGGGCGTCCGTCTCGTACCGGATGGCGCCGCAGGCGCAGCCGCCTCTGTAGGTCTTGATCATGGTCTGTCCTCGCTGGTCGTGCCGCGTCAGGCGGCCTTTGGCTTGGCCGAGACGTCGAGCGCGCGGCCGGTCTCGAGGAAGGACTTCAGGCTCGAAAGGACGATCGGCCAGCCCTTCTGAATGCCGCTGGCCATTCCGCTGCCGGCTTCGAGCTCGTCGTGGGTCACGGTGAGCCGGACCATGCCGTCATAGGGCTCAATCTCGAAGGTGACGCGGCTGTAGGCGTTCGGATCCTGCGCCCGGGACGCGGCCGCCCAGGTGATGACAAGCCGGTTCGGCGCAGAATTCTCCACCACCTTTCCAACGATCTCGACGGGCCGCTCATCGTTGGCGCGGACGTGCTGCCAGTCCGATCCGGGCGCCCAGTCCGAGACGTTTTCATGAGCCCAGTAGCGCCTGGCGATGTCGGCCTTGGTGATCGCTTCGAACACCGTCTCCGGCGTCGCGGCGATATAGGTCACGTAGACAAAACTCGTCGTCTGCTTCGTCATGATTGCTCTCCTTCGATTTCTCTCTTCAGTTCGTGCAGCAGGCTGAGCCGCTGGCGTTCGAATTTCCGGACCCACCGCTCGTAGACCTCGTGCAGCGGCACCGGATTGATGAAGTGCAGCTTCTCGCGGCCCCGCTTGATCGCGGTCACCAGATTGGCCGCCTCGAGCAATTCCAGGTGCTGGGTCGCGGACTGGCGCGCCATGTCCAGGTTCTCGCAGAGCTGCCCCAGCGTCTGGCCGTTCTTCTCGCAGAGCCGGTCGAGCAGCTTCCTGCGGGTCGGATCGGCCAGGGCCTTAAAAACCTTGTCGGCGTCCATCGGTCTCACTCACCACGTGAGATCCCAATATGCAGGTTATTACCTGCATGTAAAGGGCAGGCATCTACCTGCATGATGAGACGCCGCCCGGCCGCGACCGCCGGGCTTCACCTCCTATCGGCGACATCATTCGCTGCACTGATGGCGTAGTCGAAGGGGTGCCCGTGTCGCCTTCGGGTCATTTTGAGACCAAATCCGAGGCCCATCCTTGCCCGTCTATCGGTCCGGTCCTCCAGCATGAGATCGTTCCTGCACCTTGCGGTCGTCTTGAACAACGCGTCATTCCACACCGATGTCAAAATCAGCCGTTCGGGGGGCACCAGAAGAATTTCCGACTAATCTGGCGTTGTTTGTTTCATCTGAGAACCTCGTGACGATTGCTGAGAGTTGCAGCACATAGTTATAACCATCGCAGCGTGATCGGAGATATCGCTCATGGCCCTTACCAATGCCGAGAAGCAAGCTTGCTACCGTGAACGCCATCTTGGTGTTGATGCAGAGAAGGTGGCCTCTGGCTCACTCTCAACGCTGGCACCAGGGCGAAAACCACGTCACCCAAGGTTATACAATAACCGCTCTCGTCAAGGAACTGGTCAAGCGGGCCGAACGGCCGGTAACGGCAAGGCTGCTTTCCAGCTAGCTCGAAGCCTATTACGATGCCGAGTGATTAGGTTATGGTATAACCATATCAGCGCCGCCGGAATGAACGTTCGAGCTTATTGTTCAGGACGAACGCAAGGTGCAGGAACGTCAACTCATGTAGGAGCACCGGACATTACGGCGAAGGAGCATGGGGTGAACATCGTCGCCGTGACGGATCGAGGTGTGCCCGGCAGGCCGGTGAGACCGCCCCGGATGACGACATCTTTTGGCTGAGTGTCGCGCGCGGCGCGCACGGCATCTTCCACGCTTTTGAGGACCTGCGGGCGGTCGCGGCCCGACACTGAGAAGGCCCACGGTTCACCGCCCGACTGGTGCCAGGTCAGTGCATGCATGATCTTCGGGTCGACCGTCAGGGCGCAGGCGGTAATGAGTGTCGTGAGATCCATGGTGTTCACCTTGAGAGCGGCGACAAGGAAGGCAAACCGGGCGGCATACGTGACCGGTGCCCCGGTATCGGAGCGGCGTTGAGGCCACATGATCGCTCGTGCGCCGACGTCCAGCGAGACAGGCGTTGCGCACGAAAGGACCACAGCGGACGCCAGCTTCCGTTTTCTGATGAATCCGCACGAGTCGGGGTCGCTTGATGGACCGCTCCCGGTCGCCGCAATCGCCGGCCTCGCCGAGCCGCGTCCATCGACCGTAATGAGGGCACCGGCACGACAGACTGTCTGCCCGTCCAGTGCGAGAACGGGCTTGATGAGGTGGCACGCCGCGCGGGAGGCGCGTCGACACGCTTCATGAGCAGCTGAACCAGCGGGATAAGGACCAGCTGCGGCAGTCCCGTCCACGCCAGCACGTTCCCGATCTGCTCGGCGTTGTAGCGCTGCACCTGACCGAGATATTGCGGCAGGATGAACACGGTCCCGAACAGCGCGAAGCCGACCAGGACATTGCCCGACACGCCGATCGCGAAGTTGCGCCGCTTCAGCAGGCGCAGCTGCACGAGCGGCTTCGCAACTTTCAGCTCGATGCCGATGAAGGCTGTCAAGAATACCAGCGCCACCACGGCGAGGCGCAGAATAAAGGCCGAACCAGTCGTCCTTATTGCCTTCCTCAAGCACGGTCTGCAGCGCCGAGAGCCCGATCGCCATCGTAACAATACCGGCCCAATCGCCCTCCTTCAGCAGCTGAAGTTGCATGGGCTCGCGTTCCAGCGTCAGCGAAAGCGCGATCACCATTACGGCGCTGGGCACCGTGTTAACGAAGAAGATCGTTTGCCAGCCATAGTTCTCGGTGAGATAGCCGCCGATGGTCGGCCCGATGGCGGGCGCGAAGGTGACCGAGAGCGCGAACATCGCGAGTCCCACCGGCTGCTGCGCCTTCGGCAGCTTGGTGAGCACCATGGTGAAGGCTATCGGAATGAGGACCCCACCCGCGAACCCCTGCAGCCCGCGCATCGCAATCATGGACGGCAGATCATGGGTGAATGCGCAGGCGACAGAAAACAGTGAAAACAGGATCGTGTTGACGATAATGTAGTACCGAAACGAGAAGACCTTACTCAGATAGTCGGTCAGCGGGATCACCACGATCTCGCCGATGAGGTAAAAGGTCGAAATCCATGCACCATTATCGACTCCGGTACCGATCCCGCCTTCGATATCGAGCAGTGAGGCGTTGGTGATCTGAATGTTCAGAATCGCCATGAAGGCAACCGATCATGCCGGCGAGGACCGCAATCCACGCGGTCGGGCTGGCCCTCTCAGTGCGTGCGACCAACGTCGCGCCGAGTCCCGAGGTTCCGAGTGCTGCGGTCTGGGCAACGTTCGACATGGCGTCTCCCCAATGTGACGGAGCGTTTACGTGGTTAGTCCTACCGAGACGGGATTAGCCCCTGCGGTCCGATCGGGACGCCGTGTGCAGAACCTGTTGCTTGGTGTCTATCGTCGGATTGACCGACATGCCGGGCCGCAACTCGTCAGCGAGCTTGCTGCCGGGGCCACCTCACTTAACCGGGATGCGTTGGACGACCTTTGTGAAGTTGCCGGTGGCGTTGTCGGGCGGCAGCAGAGCGAACTCCTGCCCGCTGGCAGGCGCGATGCTGTCGACACGGCCCCGGAAGGTCACACCCGGGAACGTGTCGACCTCGACGATCGCCGGCTGGCTGTGCCGGGACGAACATCAGTGAGCTGCGTCTCCTTGTAGTTGGCGATGATGTAGGCGGCCGCAGCCGGCACGACCGCCATGAGCTGCGTGCCTGCCTGCACGTATTGACCGATGCGCAGCGTGCGGTTGCCGACCACGCCATCGACCGGCGCCAGGATGGTCGTATAGGAAAGATTGAGCTCGGCCTGCCGCAGCAAGGCCTCGTCGCGGGCAAGCGTCGCCAGCGCCTGGGCGAGCTCGGCCTTCAAGACGTCGAGCTGCCTCGTCGCGCTCTCGCGGGACGCGGCATCCCATGCGACCGAAGCGCGGGACGCCGCGATTCGGGATGCGGCCTGCTGCGCATTCTGCACGCTGCCATAGCCTTTCGAGGCGAGCTGCAAGTAGCGCTCCTCTCCTGCTCCGCGAAGGTGAGATTCGCTTGGTCCACCGCGACGGTCGACCGCGCAGCGTCGATGACGGATTGCTGGCTCGCGAGCATGGCTTGCTTGTTGGCGATGGCGGCTTTCGCAGCCTCCACGTCAGCTTTCGCCTGATCGACCGCCACCCGGAAATCCCGATCATCGATTCGGGCGAGAACCTGGCCGGACTTGACCTGCTCGTTGTCGCCCACCAGCACCTCGCCGATGTACCCGGAGACCTTGGGCGCGATGGACGTGTTGTCGGCTTTCACGTAGGCATCATCGGTCGAAATCTGGAACCGGCCGACCGTCCAATACGCCCAGCCGAAGTATCCGGCTCCCGAAATTGCAAGAAGACTTGCCCCGACCATCAGCAGCCGGCGCAACCGGGCGCGCGTTTCATCGGCACGACTGGGGAGAGCAGACGCGCTCATTGGTGACGATTCGTCTATTCGCCATCGTAATATTGCTTTAGCGCCTTGCCCGAGAGCTGATAAGTGATCCAGCGCACAGCGCTCGCCGCCCACTCCTTGATGAGAGAGGTGTGGTGTCATTTAATCCGACGGATGCTCGACCCGACAGTGAAATCAACTTCGCCGGGAGAAGAGGTGAAGCCATGAATGCGACTGCCGTGACGCAGGTATCGAGCTCGGCTCTGCCAGACGAGATCAAGCGCAAGACCGTGAAGGCGCCGGGATCGTGGAGGTGATGGACCCGGGTGGCACGCGCACGCATGTCGTCATCCGCGACGACGTCTACCGCCGCCTGCTCGGTCCAACCCTGCGCGAGATGGTTCCCCCTATCGGGGATGACATCGAATTCGACCCGCCGCGCATGGGTGACAACATCTTCCGGCCCGTCGATTTCAGCTGATGGTAAGCGGTTTATTGACCCCACATTTCGACGCGGCATGGCTGGTGGGTCCAGCCCATGTGCAATCGATTCGACCCCCGCGTAGG
>JASHRR010000079.1 GCA_030037185.1 Xanthobacteraceae bacterium
AGATCAATGCGTTGCCGGGGCCGGCAACCCATCTTTCCCAATAAATAGTACCGCTGGCGCATGCCAACGCCTGAAAACGCCGGGTTGGGCTTCTCACATACCCGGAGGTTTGCCATGACCAAGCTACCCCCCGCCTTCAAGCGCATCCGGTTAAACCTCGCCCGCTCGAAGGAATTCCCGTCCGGCTCGACGCGGCATGGTTACCAATTCGTGGCCCCGCTCGACGCCGGCGGACATATCGACCCGGTGCAGTGGCAGAAATATCGTGACAATTGCCGCGTGCTCAGGTTCTGGAACGGCGAGGAGGAACATGGCCAGCTCGTTCACAGGCCCGGCGGCGCCGAGCATGCGCGCTGGGTGTTCGATTATGGCACCGGCGCCGAGGCCGACGAGGAGGCCGGATACCGCTTCGGTTCTCATGTTTTTCGGCCGGGAGAATACGTCACTATTCGCGATGAACACGGCGAAATGCACACCTTCCGTGTGGTTTCGGTGGATCCGGCGAGCTGACGGTGGGCCATCGCTTGTTTAACAGCCGTGGCGCTCCAATCTTTAGGCAACGGCGCGGCCCGGCATCGGGCCGAGCCCAGGTTCTTTGAACAATCCCGTAGGAGACCCATCATGGCAGGTTCCTATCTTCCACCAATGTTCACGCGTGGCGGTGAAGGCCTAGGCTCGCTGTTTCGTGAGATCGAAAAGACGTTCGACGACTTTTCCCGCCGCAGCCCGCTGTCGGGGTATTTCGGTGACGGCGCCTCGGCGCCGAAGATCGACGTCTCCGAGGGCAAAGACGGACTCGAGGTGACGGCCGAACTGCCCGGTGTCGAAGAAAAGGACATCGACGTCACCCTCTCCAATGACGTTTTGACCATCCGCGGCGAGAAAAAAAGCGAACGGGACGAGGCCGACAAGGACAAGAACTGGCACATGGTGGAGCGCCGCTATGGCTTGTTCAGCCGCAGCGTCACGCTGCCATACCAGCCGGACCCCGATAAGGTCGAAGCAAAGTTCGAAAAGGGCGTGCTGCGCATCCGGTTGCCGAAGCCGGCCGACATGGCCAAGAAGGAAAAAAAGATCACAATCAGCGCCGGCTGACTTGTTCGAAGGCGGCGGCGCGTTCCAAGCGCATCTGGGGTCGGGCGGGCAGCGAAGCCCGCCCGTGCTATCTGCCATGCAGGGTGCGCTGAGAGCGGGCCTTCACCGCCTCGGGGGCAATTGCAGGCCGCTCGCGGCCTCCGCCGGGGATTTGGCTAAAGTGATGTGCGAGGCCGGCAACGCCGGCTGCGGCCGGCTGTAGCCATCCGGGCTCCAGCCTTTATAGCGGTCCTGGATGCCTCTATAACAGTCGCGCTGCCAATAAGCGTCGCACTGGGCATTTGCGCGGGACAGGAAATTTTTCGATGATTGCCAAGGTCAATATGCGCACGGCCGCCGAACTCATCGTCGACCAGCTCCTCGTCAACGGCGTGCGCCATGCTTTCTGCGTGCCCGGGGAGAGCTATCTCGCAGTTCTGGATGCATTCTACGACCGCGATCTTGCGGTCACGGTATGCCGCCAGGAAGGCGGCGCCGCCATCATGGCAGAAGCGGCGGGCAAGGCCACCGGCCGGCCCGGCATCTGCTTTGTCACCCGCGGTCCGGGCGCCACCAACGCCTCCGCCGGTATCCACATCGCCCACCAGGACTCTACCCCGATGATCATGTTCGTCGGGCAGGTTGCGCGCCGCATGCGCGGACGTGAGGCGTTCCAGGAACTCGACTATGGCGCGGTGTTCGGCTCGATGACCAAGTGGACGACCGAGATCGATGATCCGGCCCGCGTGCCGGAAATCGTGTCGCGGGCCTTTCACATGGCGGCCAACGGCCGGCCGGGCCCGGTCGTGGTCGCGCTGCCGGAGGATATGCTGACGGAGCGGGTTGCGGTCGCCGACGCGCCGCCCTATCAGCCGGTCGAGGCATCGCCGGGCGAGAGCGAGATGGCAGAGTTTGCGGCCCTGCTCGCCAAGTCCGAACGTCCGATGTTTTTGATCGGGGGCAGCCGATGGACCGAAGCCGGCTGCGCTGCGATTGCGCGATTCGCGGAGCGTTTCGCGGTTCCGGTCGCCACCACGTTTCGTCGCGCCCACCTCTTCCACGCGCTGCATCCCAATTATGCGGGCGACCTCGGCATCGGCGCCAATCCGAAGCTGACCGCGCGGGTGAAAGCTTCCGATCTCGTCGTGCTGGTCGGCGGCCGCCTGAGCGAGATGCAGTCGCAGGGCTACACGTTGATCGATATCCCTGTGCCACAGATGACCTTTGTCCACGTCCATCCCGGCGTCGAGGAGCTCGGCCGGGTCTATCGGCCTCATCTCGCGATCAACGCCACGCCTGCATCCTTTGCGGCCGCCGCGGCGGCGCTCGATCCGCCCGCCAGGCTGCGGTGGGACGGTGCGGCGACGGCCGCCCATGATGACTATCTGGCGTTCTCGGAAAAGCCCACCGATGTGCCGGGCGGCGTTAATCTCGGCGCCATCCTGGTGTGGTTGAGGGACTATCTTGGCGACGACGCCATGGTTTCCAACGGCGCCGGCAATTATTCCGCATGGGTTCATCGCTATTATCGCCACCGCAAATTCGCCACCCAGTTCGCTCCCACTGCCGGTTCCATGGGCTACGGCGTCCCGGCTGCGATCGGCGTGAAGCGTCTTTTTCCGGACCGCACCGTAGTGGCATTCAGCGGGGACGGCGATTTCCTCATGAGCGGTCAGGATTTCGCAACTGCTGTCCAGTTCAATGCCCCGATCATCGTCATCATTGCGGACAATGGACTTTACGGAACCATCCGGATGCACCAGGAGCGCCACTATCCCGGGCGGATCTCGGGCACCGGGCTGCGCAATCCGGATTTCGCGGCCTACGCCAGGGCATTTGGCGGCTTCGGCGTTACGGTCGAGAGGACCCAAGATTTTCCGATGGCGTTCAAGGCCGCCGAACAATCCGGCCAACCTTCCATCATTCATCTCAAGATCGACCCGGAAGCTATCACGCCGACTCTGACGCTGGCAGGAATTCGGCAATCCGCGCTGGCGGGACGCCACAGCTGAGGTGTGGCAGATGGAGCGTCGCCGCAGCATCCCTCTCCTCACGCCCCCGCTGTGCAGGCAGGGCGTCGAAAGGGTGCTCAAGGTTGCGGACTTGGAGGCTGTGGGGAGGTAT
>JASHRR010000666.1 GCA_030037185.1 Xanthobacteraceae bacterium
GGCAACCGTTTCCCAGCAAGGCGCCTGGCAAAGGAGCGCGGTCAACCTGGCTGCGGTGTTCGCGGCCAGTCAGCGCGTGCTGCTTGTTGATGCCGATCCGCAAGCCTCAGCGCTGGCGTGGTCGGCGGCGCGTGAGAGCAAGCCGCCGTTTTCGGTAATCGGCATGCCGACAACTACATTGCATCGCGATCTGCCGGCCTTCTGCGTCTTCCGACTTAGCAAAGCAGAAACCACCGGCATCACTGGCCGCTGCGTGTGCACTACAATCGGCGAAGCCGCCGCGCTTCCAACCCCCGCAATGAACTCCCGCCGTTTTCATTATACCGTTCCAAATTTTGCAGCTCGTCTGGCAGCTCGTCCTCATGTTAGGCCATTCACGGCTCAGGGACACCAGGCATTGTTCAAACTTTCTCGCAAATGCGCTTGCATCGCTCCTTGCGGTGCTGCTCGGTATGGGCACCGCAGATATCGCACCGCCCCTGCCGTTGGGCAACTAGCGTAAAGATGCGGCTGACATTACGTGACCGCGGCCCTTGGCTTTCCCTCCAGAGAACGGCGAGGGCGATAATACTGCCAGTGGGGGCAATGCCGCCGATGAATCCAACGATCCAGTTCATCATCGGAATCATCATCTCGTCCGCAGCTGCGGCGGCGCCCACGATCGCTGTCGATCAGATCGACGAGGCTACCACGCTCCCGAGCCTCGCAATGAACTCCCGCCGTTTCATTTTCCGTTTCATTCGATCACCTTGCAACGTGATCGCGTAACCAATGCGGGGCCGGTCACGCGTCGTGATCTCCGTCACGGTGCCATGATCCAAATGGGTCATGACAACTGTACAAATCTCACAAATCAATTTTCACAGCATATTCAGGGGCGTCTTATCGTTCCGTAGACATGCTTGGTTTCAGTGCGTCCTACGCCGCCTCGAAGCGTAGACGAGTATGAGACAGCCCAAGGACTCCACCGAGAATTACGGAAGAGAAGTAAATGGCGTTTTGTGACCTTACGGGGCAACGGTTCGGGCGGCTTACCGCCGTAAGACGTGTCGGCAAAGACAGCCACAGGCTCTGGCTCTTTCAGTGCGATTGCGGGAACGAGGCTGTCATGAGAGGCCAAGACGCAGCAAGTGGGAAACAACAATCCTGTGGCTGTTTACCGGCCGGTCGCGCTCCTGCGATCAGAGAGAGAAGAGCGACCGTACCCAGGGCCAAGTGTTCAGTTACGCCCAACCATTAGGCGGGGTAGCTCGCTCCCCCTCATTCGTTCCTCAAGCTTTACCTTTTCGAGCAGGAGATCGGTCACCAAACGGCGAAGACGTGAATTCTCCAGCTGCAGGTCTCTGATTTGGCCCACCTCTTCGCGCTCAATTTGAATGTCTGTACGTTCGGCATGCGCGAGGCGTGGCGTCGGCTGAGCCAATGTTCTGTGGGACTTTCGCCAGCGGTGGTATGTCATCACGCTGATCCCTAGCGACTTGGCGATAGCACTATGCAGCTTGCCCTGAGCCGCCATTTCGCCTGCAATATGCAGCTTCTCTGCGATTTCCGATCTCGTATGTCTATGTCGTGTGGCCATTTTTTTCTCCAGTTTCCAACACGTCAGCGGATGCAACAGTCGGGACCGTATTGCGTTCCCTCCCAGTGTTACGATGGTTAATTGCACAAATGGGACACAACGACCGTAATTCCAATAACTGGAACCGGTAAATGTGCTCACCTGTTGGTGAAATTGCGATACTCTATTGGTAACTTGGGGGCATCGCGTTTCGTTCGGACTATAGTTAGTTAGTCGGGTTGCCCGAAGCCCGTGGGTCAACTGGAGATGGGCCATCCCCATTGAACAGATCAGGCGTTCGCAGGCGCAGCATCTGATGCTCGACAGATGTCGGCTGGAACTGCCTACGAACGGTGCGCCAACGCGCCAACGGGAGATTACAAAATCGCCCACACGAGGGACCGTCCCAATTCCCAATACGTACCCTCGGCTGGCCTCATCCCGGGGTCCGGATCGCAGTCCTGCTGGGCGGCACCTTGGCAGTTGCTCCGGCGCCGATGCTTGCCGAGATGCAGGTTAGCGGCACCCCAAAGGCCGTCAGAATCGAGGCACGGGGTTGCCCCGCTGGAGGAAATCCTGGCGGCTTTGAACCGTGCATTCGGTGTGCATTACCAGTTCTCGGTCAATCTCGATAAGCGGCTGACTGGCAGATACGAGGGATCGCTGCCGCAAGTGCTGGCGCGCATTCTCAACGGCTACAAGTTCGGTATGTACACAGACAACGGAGCCATGGCCGTAACAGTGGCTGCTCCCGGCGCGTCTCCGGGGCGTCCAGGGTCATCTTCCGCCCAGGTCGTCCGGCAGCTCTCAACGGCCGCTCCATCCGCTCAGGGTCCTGTATCCGCTTCCGATGTTACGGATGTTGCGCGAAAAGCACCATCATCGCTTGTGGAGTCGGTCGCCGGGCAGTCCGGAGCGCCGGCCCCCGCACCGCCTCCTCAACCGATGCCAACCACGGCGGCTCTTCAACCGAGGCCGTCCACGGCGGCTCTTC
The DNA here is from genome assembly GCA_030037185.1 of Xanthobacteraceae bacterium. The sequence goes on from JASHRR010000666.1 coordinate 2,553, forward strand.
AACCGAGGCCGTCCGCGGCGGCTCCTCAACCGATGCCGTCTACGGCGGCTCCTCAACCGATGTCGTCTACGGCGGCTCCTCAACCGATGCCGTCTACGGGGGCTCCTCAACCGAAGCAGTCTAGCGCAGCTTCTCAACCGAGGCCGTCTAGGGGCTCGCCTCCATAATTTGCGAGACCGACATCGCTTTCGACTCCGCGGCGAGCGCAGTAGCGGTCAAGCCGAGTTGGGTGATGCGATGCGATAGACTGCCATCCCTCCGATTCACCTATTCTAAATCTCGCTCCGCTCCCGCTGCACGGCGATGCTGCCGGGATCGCGGACCTCGATCCAGACGCGGCACGGGCCAGACAGGTAGGCGCCATCGACCTTCTTGGAAACGATGCCCTCAGCGCCAAGCCGGCAAGCAGGGCCGAACACCGTAGGCCCATCCTCGGCGATGTGTTCGTTGAGCAGGACGCCAGTTTTGGTGTTTGCGCAGCAGTTGCGCCAGCGCAGCCTTTCGGTCCAGGAATGGGAGATTGCGCAGATCCTCGCCGTCATGCTCGATCATGTCGAAGGCGTAGAAGATCGCGGTTCGAACGGCCTCACGACGGGACAACTCCTCGAACCGTGACAAGCTGTCAGACCGAGCATATGTCTGTTAATCTTGACCATTCCCGGCGCCAAGCGTGTTCGCTGTGCGCATAATCAAGATCGACCGTACCGTTGTGTGTGTGCCGAAAACTTAAACCCGGGCGTAGTGGTGATGGAGTCCGCCTAGAATGGGGAGCGGTTTGACGCTCCCGGTCCGCTGAACTGAACGAGAGACCGGTGCATCTTTATCCAATGATCGATGCGTTCTGACGTCGTTGTAATAGCGCGCGTAGCATCGCAGGATTCTGCGCAGATGGGCCTCGCCGAAAACGACGATATGATCCAAGCACTCCCGGCGGATCGACCCGATCAGCCGTTCGGCAAAGCCATTCTGCCAAGGTGAAACCGGTGCGGTAGGCTTGTCCCGAATGCCCATGGCACGCAATCGCCGGGTGACGATACCGCCATAGATGCGATCGCGGTCTCGGATCATGTAGACCGGAGCCCC
>JASHRR010000667.1 GCA_030037185.1 Xanthobacteraceae bacterium
CCGGTGTAATCTCCGCGAAACCCATCATAGTCCCGCCGCCTAAAATGCCCAGGATGGGTTTGCCTCACTCAACCCATCGAAATCTTCGGCCGCGGGGACTGTCGGCGTGAGCCGACAGAGTAGGCGCCGTCCATCGCAGCGCTTGCGCGCTGCAACAACGTGCGGCCGCCCAGCGAACCTTGATTGCGCAATGCCGACGATGCCGATGGGCCGTCACCCCTTGAGCCGCATCAGACGCCCGCGTTCGCGGTCCCAGCTCCGCTTTTTTTCCGTCTCGCGCTTGTCGTGAAGCTTTTTGCCGCGGCCGAGCGCGATGTCGATCTTGGCGCGGCCTTTGTCATTGAAGAACAGCCGCAGCGGCACGATGGTCATACCCTCGCGCTCCACGGCAGCGGCGAGCTTGCGAATTTGCCGCTTGTGCAGCAATAGCTTGCGCGGCCGCTTGGGGGCGTGGTTGAAGCGGCTCGCCTGCAGATATTCCGGGATGTTGGCATTGATCAGCCAGATTTCGCCGTTCTTGGCGTCCGCATAGGACTCCGCAATGGCGGCGCGGCCATTGCGCAGCGACTTCACCTCGGTGCCAGTCAGTGCAATGCCGGCCTCGATCACTTCGCCAATCTCGTAATTGAACCGCGCCTTGCGGTTGTCAGCGACGATCCTGCGCGGCCGTTCTCTCTTTTCCGCCATCGTGGCTCTCGACATTTTGGAATGCAGCAGCGAACGCGCCATCGCCCACATAGGACGCCCGGTAAACGAGAACAAGGCCGATCGTGCGCTCGGGCAGCCGGCGACAGTCAATTTCATCGGAAGCTCCGCGTCCGATACTGCGGCGCCTTGCGCAAGAAGGTCGGGAAAGTCTCGGCGCCGCATTGACAGCGAGGCCCGGTGCGATACGGCGCCCGCAGGCTTGCTGCCGTTGCCGGGCCGATGAAATTGACCTTCACGGCACATCGTCAAGCCCAGAGCTGGCTCGATCGTGCCGATGGTTTCGCGCAGACTTGCGCCCGTCCGGCCGGTGCTGGTTGTTGACATGAAGAACTCGTTTCGTGTGGCCGCGTTGTCGGGATTGATCTCGGTACTGACCTGCGCTGACATCGACTGCCGGATTTCTTGGGCAGCGAGAATGGAAGGAGATTGAACAACGGGATTTCCGGCTCAAACGGGCACTGCGATCCAAGGGCACGAAGTCCGCTAAGCGCAAAGCCCGAAGCTGGCGGGCCGTCTGTCAACCTGCCTGGTCGTGGGGGAGGAATGTTCGCATCACCTCTGTTCACAAGCTCCAACCTGAGCGTCAGCCGGGTTGTTGACGTTGGAAATATCGACCGCTTTGGCCCGGATCCCCGCAGATCGTCGGCGGGTGTGACATTGCCCGACAGCCGCTCTCGAAGACCGTCAGGTTCTCAGAAGATCGCGGATCTCGGTGAGCAATTCCACTTCGCGCGACGGCTTCGGCGGCTCGGCCGCCTTGACGGGTTGCGTCTTTTGCAACTTCGCCAATGCCCGAATCACGAGGAACAACACAGAAGCGATGATGAGGAAATTGATGACGACCGTGAGGAAGTTGCCCCAGGCCAGGACGGCGCCCTGTTTCTTCGCGTCCGCCAATGTTGCGGCGGTGACCTTCGATGAAAGCCCGATGAAATAGTTGGAGAAGTCGAGCCCGCCGGCGATTGCGCCGATGACTGGCATGATGATGTCGCCGACAAGCGAATTGACGATCGCGCCGAATGCGGCACCGATGATCACGCCAACGGCGAGATCGACCACATTGCCGCGCAGCGCAAAGGTCTTGAAATCCTCGAGCATGGGGTGTCCGAACGGCTAACTAACTAACTAATTAATCAGCCCAGCATGCACCATGGCGTCACGCACCGCCGCCTTCGACTTTTCGGAAAGGACGACCATCGGCAGCCGCACCGTGTCGTCACACTTGCCCAGCACCGACAGGGCGTATTTAACGGGAGCCGGACTGGTCTCGATGAATAGACTTTGATGCAGCGGCATCAGCTTGTCTTGGAGTCTCAAGGCCGCAACGTAATCGCCACGCAAACAGGCGCTTTGGAACTCGGCGCACAGTCGCGGCGCCACATTCGAGGTCACCGAAATGCAGCCATGACCGCCATGCGCCATGAAGCCCAGGGCGGTCGCGTCCTCGCCGGAAAGCTGGGTGAATTCGGGGCCGAGCGCGGCGCGCTGCTGCGACACCCGGGCCATGCTGGCGGTCGCGTCCTTGACGCCGGCGATGTTGTTTAGCTCGTAAAGCCGCTTCATGGTGTCGACCGACATGTCGATCACGGATCGTGCCGGGATATTGTAAATGATAATGGGGATGCCGATGGCGTCGTTGATCGCCTTGAAATGCTGGTAAAGCCCTTCCTGGGTCGGCTTGTTGTAATAGGGCGTCACCACCAGCACCGCATCGGCGCCCGCCTTCTCGGCGTGCTGCGCCAGGTCGATCGCCTCCCGGGTCGAATTTGATCCGGCGCCGGCGATGACCGGCACGCGCCCGCGTGCCTCCTCGATACACCATTCGACGACCTGCCTGTGCTCGTCGTGGGAGAGCGTCGGGCTTTCCCCGGTCGTTCCGACCGGAACAAGACCGTTCGTGCCCTCATCGATTTGCCAGACCACCAGGGCACGGAATGCTTTCTCGTCCAGAGTTCCGTTCTGGAATGGCGTCACCAGTGCGGTGAATGAGCCGCGGAAACTCGTTGTCCTACCCATCATGCGCTCCTCAACCAGTTTCGCCCGCGCGTTCCGGCGGCATTGTTAGCGATTTCGCCAGTTGGATGAAAGCCCTCAGGGCTCACTCCTGCCCGCCCGCGTGCAGCCCTTGGTGGTCGCGCACTGTCGGCAGTGTCGCATTGATGACAGTCCCGCAGGGGTGATCCTTATGGTCGGCCCGTTGCCTTGTCGGCAACCAAGCGGCGCGATGCTAAGCCGCGATGCACCCCACCAATATCGAAACGGGTGGCATCGGGTATCTAAAGGTCGCTTAAGTGCTTGATTTTATGGCGGGAGCGACGGGGCTCGAACCCGCGACCTCTAGCGTGACAGGCTAGCGCTCTAACCAACTGAGCTACGCCCCCGCACTGCCGGCGGTAACCGCCCAATGTCGGGTTTGGTTCGATACGACCCGGCGGAATCGAAGTCAAGCGCCGGCCTTCCCGCCTTTCCCGCCCCCTGGTGGGAGAGGGATGGGCGCGGCAGTGCAATCGAGCCGCGCCCGCGCCAAGATCATTGCTAAAAACACCAAAGAATGCAGGCAGGAATTGCTATCGTTAACGGCATGGTGCTCACAAGTCCGCGCGAACTGGCCATTTCCGCTCTCAGGCTCGCAGAATCCTCACATTTTTCGGGGTTTTTGCTAAATGGGCATGGTCAAATGCCGCAAGAATCGATTATGTGTCGCCGCGTCTCGCCCAATATCGGCGTTGTTCGCCATAAAGAAGGAGACTTCGATGGCAAAGGCAGCCACACAGACGACCGTTACCTTGAAACATCTCGCCGCCACCCTGGCCGGCAGCCATGAGTTGCCGAAGAAACAATCGGAAACGATACTCGGCGACTTCGTTGGCCTGGTGGTGAAGCACCTGAAGAAAGGCGACCGCATTCGCATCGGCGGCCTGGGCATCCTTCAGGTCCGCAAGCGTGCCGCCCGCATGGGGCGTAATCCGGCGACCGGCGAACCGATCAAGATCAAGGCGAGCAAAAAGGTTGCGTTCCGAGCCGCCAAGGAGCTCAAGGAAGCGGTCTGACCTTCTTCGGCCGAGAGGGATCAGGGTGCGGTATGGGTTACCCGGACACTGGTTCGGTTAACCCAGACGGCTCTTTTTGCAGTGCGCGTTGCCGAATTCGGCACGCGTGGAGGATCGGCATCTGCCCACTCGGGCCTGCCAGCGACGGCCATTGCCGGGCAACCCTCGCCCATCTCACAGGATGTTGAAACGGCGACGCCGCCATTGCTTTCTCACATGATCGCCTCGTGGTGCACGCTGCGGATGAGGCACTGTAGCTTCAAGGTGGCGCCGCGCGACCGCTTTGCGACGCGCTCAAGCTCTGCCGGGATGGGTGATGGGCAAGTTATCGCGGCGCTGCGCCCATCATGACGGCGGTCACGGCGGCGACGCGGCTGGCGCGCGGTGTTGGGCGGCGCCGGGGGCGATGCGCCCGACCCGCGAGGCCGTCACCGACAAGCGCCGCAGGCGCTTTGCGCCTGCCAGAAGGCCGATCGAGGAGACGTGGTGGCCTGACGCTCAACCCATCCTACCCCCCGATCCGGCCGCCCAGCTCATCGTCGATATGCGCGCGGATGATCTCGTCGAACGATGTCTCGGCGCGAAAGCCCAGCGCCGTCGCCCGGCGCGCGTCGAACTTCTGCGGCCAGCCGCCGACGATCCTTGCGATGGCAGCGTCCGGCTCGCGGCGGATGCGTCCTACGACATCGGCGCCGGCGACGCGTGCCAGCGCTGCGATCTCTTCGCCGACCGTACCAGTGAGGCCCGGCATGGTAAGATTGATGCGCGCGCCGAGCCGGTCGCCGGCAAGACCAGCCGCATGCAGCAGAAACTCCACCGCCGCGCGTGGACTCGCGAACCAGTGGCGCACATCCTCCGAAACCGGCAATACCGCCTCCCGCCCGGCAAGCGGCTCGCGGATGATGGAGGAGAAGAAACCCGATGCCGCCTGGTTGGGCGTGCCGGGGCGTACCACGATGGTCGGCAGCCGGATGCCGATGCCGTCCAAAAATCCGCGCCGCGTGTAGTCGCTCAGCAGCAGCTCGCCGATCGCCTTTTGGGTTCCGTAGGAGGTGAGCGGGGCAAGGACAAAGTCGTCTGCGATGGCGTCCGGGAATGGTGCGCCGAAGACGGCAATCGAGGACGCGAATACGAGCTTCGGGCGATAGCCGTTGCCGGCGAGGCGAATCGCCTCGAAGAGTTCGCGCGTGCCGCCGAAATTCAGCTGATAGCCTTTCTCGAAATCAGCTTCCGCCTCGCCCGAGACGATGGCGGCGAGGTGAAAGATGACATCGGGACGATCGGCGATGGCGCGGGCCGCGGCGCCCGCCGCGGCGAGGTCGCTTGCCTCGGCCGCAACAGCGAACGCCGCGCCTGCCGGCGGTGCGGGCGCCACGATGTCGGTCAAAGTCATCCGATCAATTGCGCGGCCAGCCAATGCGCCGTCGCGGATGAGGCGCGCGATCAACTTGCGGCCGATCATGCCGGCCGCGCCGGTGATGAGGACGTGCATCGAAGTCGCCGCTCCCTCAATTTAATTTGCGCAAGGCGCAACAGTGAAACCTGTTGCGCCGCCGGTCAGCGGATTCGCTTCGCTAATTCCCCTACAGCGCCATGCCGCCGTCGATCAGATGGACCTGCCCGGTGATATAGCTCGCCTCGTCGGACGCAAGAAAGAGCGCGAGCCCGGCGACCTCCGCTGCACTTCCGAGCCGGCCGATCGGCTGGCGGTCGATGAAATCCTGGCGGACCTTGTCGATCGGCTTGCCGGTCGCCCTGGACAAGTCTTCGATCCGCCCGTCGAGCGAGGGCGTCTCGATGGTGCCGGGACAGATCGCGTTTGCCCGAATGCCGTGCCGGATGAAATCTGCCGCCACGGCCTTGGTGAGCCCGATGATGGCGGCCTTGGTGGCGCCATAGACGTAACGGTCCGGCACCGCCCGGATCGACGACACGACCGACGACATGTTGACAATCGAGCCCCCCTTCTTCTCGACCATTCCCGGCAGGAAGGCGCGCAGGGTGCGGTGCATCGACTTGACGTTGAGGTCGAAGGAGAAGTCCCAGTCCTGCTCGCTGCATTCGAGCACGCTGCCGTGATGCACGAAGCCGGCGCAATTGACGAGGATGTCGGGCGGCCCGAATGCTTTGATCACGTCCTGCGCCAGTGCTTCGACGGCGGCGCTCGAGCGAACATCGAGCTTTTGCTGGCGCAGGCTGGCAAGGCTTGCGAGCTTTCCAATATCCAGATCGGTCGCGATCACGCGCGCCCCCTCGGCGGTGAACGCCTCGCAGATGGCCCGCCCGATGCCCTGCCCGGCTGCCGTCACGACGGCGATCTTGTTGGCGAGGCGTTGAGTCATAAGGATTCACCTCCACAAGTTTCAACAAAAGACGGCAGCCATTGAGCAGCGCGAAAACCGGGCTGGCCTGTGCAGATGCAGCCCGGGTTTGCTTCGCTCAACCCGGGCTGCGGATCGCTTGCGGAGAGCGCCGAGCGAGCAAAGGGACGTGCCACAGACGACGGCCACGCCCCCTCCCTACCCTCCCCCCTGCAAGCGGCGAGAGGGTGCAGTCAGCGCGCGCATGGCGATCGTGCCTCATCCACGTGGTGTTCTAAATCGTACTCAATGATTATCGCGCGGCACCGGAAAGGTCTGGGCGACGCGCTGATACTTCACGGCGGGCTTTAGCACCATCCCGTCCGCCAATTGGTCTACCATCGAACGCTGAATTTCCTGCCAAGGCGTCTGGCTCTCGGGAGACTTGAACCCGCCGCTGTTCTTTAGGGCAAGGCGGCGCTCTGCGAGCTCGTCTTGCGAGATCAGAATGTCGGCAGTGCCCCTGTTAAGATCGATGCGAATGCGGTCGCCGGTGCGCAGGAGCGCCAGCCCGCCGTTCGCTGCCGCCTCGGGCGACGCGTTGAGGATCGAGGGGGAGGCCGAGGTGCCCGATTGCCGGCCGTCGCCGATGCAAGGCAGCGACGAGAGCCCGCGCTTGATCAGCGCCGCTGGCGGCTGCATGTTGACCACCTCGGCCGAGCCCGGGTAGCCGATCGGCCCGACGCCACGGATCACAAGAAGCGTGCCCTCGTCGATGCCGAGCGCCGGCTCGTCGATGCGCTGGTGGTAATCCTCCGGGCCATCAAACACCACGCAGCGTCCTTCAAATGCATTGGCGTCTTGAGGGTTCGACAGATAGCGCTGACGGAATTGGTCCGAAATGACGGATAGCTTCATGACGGCGGAGTCGAACAGGTTCCCGCTCAGCACCTTGAACCCCGCCGCCGGCTTCAGCGGCTTTCGGTAGGGGCGGATCACGTCGGTATCCTGCGGTCTCGCCGCGATGACGTTTTCTCCCATGGTGCGCCCATTGATGGTCAAGGCGTCGGCGTGAATGCGGTTTGCTTCCAGCAACTCATGCATAACGGCCGGCAGCCCGCCGGCGCGAAAATACTCCTCGCCGAGATACTTGCCGGCCGGCTGCATGTCGAGCAGCAGCGGAATATCAAGGCCGATCTTTTCCCAATCCGCGATGTCGAGCTTGATGCCGACGTGGCGCGCAATCGCGTTGATGTGGATCGGCGCGTTGGTCGAGCCGCCGATTGCCGAGCACGCCACGATGGCATTCTCGAAGGCCTTGCGGGTCAGAATGTCCGACGGTTTCAGATCTTCATGCACGATGGCGACGGCGCGCAATCCGGTCCGGTAGGCCATTTGCGCCCGCTCGCGATAGGGCGCAGGTATCGCGGCGCAACCCGGCAGCGACATGCCAAGCGCCTCGGCCATCGCATTCATGGTCGAGGCCGTGCCCATGGTGTTGCAATGGCCGATCGACGGCGCCGACGACGCGGCGATATCGATGAACTCCTTGTAGTCGATCTTGCCGGCGGCGACGTCCTGGC
>JASHRR010000668.1 GCA_030037185.1 Xanthobacteraceae bacterium
CCAGGCCCTTGGGTGGTGGTGCAAAGGCCGATCTTGCCAGTGAGGCGCGAATAACCGTCCGCCATGCCGACGGCCGTTCCCTCATGATGGGCGTGAACGTATTTCAGGCCGTGCTTTTCACACAGCTCCACAATGATGTCCTGGTTGGCGTCGCCCATCACGGCGAAAACGTGATCGATGCCTTCAGCCGCAATCGCCGCGGCGAACGCTTCCAATACTTTCATGGTGACCTCCGGTGAACGATGGTCGCTCAGTTGTACAAGCGACCGACGCGGAAAGCTTTGTCACCGCGATCAAAGATGATTGTTCAATCCTGCTGAGGATTGGACATCCGTGTGTCAATTGGGACGTCTGATTTTTGTTCCTGAAAGCGGACAGCGCGATCGGCCGCTTTTTCTTTACGCTTGCTATTCTTCACGCGCCCGACGCCAGGCGCCCGGACTTAGACCGACCACCCGCGTGAACACCCTGGTTAGGTGGCTTTGATCGGCGAAGCCGCAGGTCAGCGCTATCTCAGAGAGCGGTAAGTGGCCGTCGCTGAGCTTCTCCTTGGCAGCCTCGACGCGGCGCGTCAGGAGCCATTTGTGGGGCGGTACCCCCATCGTTGTGCGGAACGCATGCGAAAAATGACTCCTCGACAACCGGCATTCCTTCGCCACTTCCTTGAGTGACACCCCTCCATTCAGGCTGGCGGCGAGAATTTCCATGGCCCGTCGTGCCTGCCACGGCGCAAGTCCACCCCGTTGCGGTCGCATTGCTGGCCGCATGCCACCATAGGTTTGCGCGACGTGCGCTGCGACCGCCTGTATGACGTGGTCGATGAACAATCGATTAGCTTGTTCGGGACGACTGAGTGCCGGCAGCACCGTGCTCCCAAGGCTGGCGATCGTGGGGTCGTCGCTACCCATGCCAAACTTGTATGTCAGGTCGCCAATCCAGGGCGCGTCGGCATCGTCGGCGACGGCGTCCAACGCCACGCGCGGCAGATAAAAATGCAGCACGTGTTGCTTGTGGAGAAGAACGATGGGATTTCGCTTCAGGTCATAGATATTAATCTGGCCGGCCTGCAAATCGCCCACCGGCATCCGCCGACCGTCCTCCCAGTACTCGCGATCGGGAATATCAACGAGCATCGAAGCGACGAGGAAAGCATCTTCCCGCTGGATCGGGGCGCTCATTCTCGGCAAAGGGTTATCGCATTTGATCTCCGTGACGGCCATGTCGGCATTGCGCAACGCGCGTGTAACGATCGTTGGCGCGCTTTCGACCCTCAATCGCGCCCCAAGTCGTTGCCCGTAACCGTCGGTCGTTGCCATAGTGACATCCTAGCGCGAATAGTCGCCTGCGCGAACCTCGCGACCTTCTGCGGCACGTAAGAACCTGACCGGCGATGTTAAAGGGAAAGGGCACAAGCGGCTACATCCCCGAGGCAGAAAGTACCGAAGGGGCGGACTACGTCGTAGTCGCGATGGAGCGGGGTAATACTTGCCACCGATCCTTCTCGCCATCGCCGACGCAGTGATCGAACGGCGAGGGTAGTTGTGTTGTCGAGAATTGCAACTTGATACTCCGAGACACATCAGCTTCGGGTCACAAGCGGTCGTAGTCGGTTCTTGCACCCTCTCGCCTGGCCGTGGCACTTTACAGTAGCTTGATAAAGGTGCCGCGCTGGGCCGTGCCGAAGGTCCGAGTGCCGTCAGCGCGCAGAAACCAATCTCTCCCCGCCGCCTCAGTGCGCACTCAAAGTGCGAGGCGGGCCTCAGCGTAGCATCTGGAGGATGTCATGAAATTTCTTCGGCCATTTCAACATCTCGCAGTGGCCGTCATACGCTTTTTGGAAGCGCGGCAGTGCCGCGCATCGGCCAAACAGCAGAGTTCACGCTTATGCCAAGCCCGCAAACCGTGCACATCGGGCACTTTGCGTCCAACTTGAAGCCAGTGCTGAGCATAGAGTCCGGTGACACTGTCACTATCGAGACGTCATCGTTATTTGCCCGGAGATCATTGACCAATCCGGGGTGGTACCGCCAAGCGCAATCCCGCAATACCAGCGCGACATATTTCGAGAGGTGAAGGATCGCGGGCCCTCTGGACACTGGACCAATCGAGATCAGGGGCGCGATGCCCGGTGACGTGCTCGAAGTGCGCATCCTTGAGGTCGAACTCGCGCTTGACTGGGGGGTGAACCGGCAGCGGCCCTATGCTGGAGTGCTGCCCGACGAATTCACCGCCCTCTGGACGGGGGTCATCCCGATCAATCGGCAAACTAAGACCGCTGAGGTAGGCCGCGGTGTTGTCGTGCCTGTCGACAAGCCATTCTTTGGTACTATGGGTGTTGCGCCTGATGCCACGCTGCGCCGCATCAGCAGCGGTCCGCCCGGCGTTCATACTGGCAACCTTGACAACAAGGACCTGATCGCCGGCACTACGCTGTACATGCCGGTCCATGTCGCGGGCGCCTTGTTCTCGGTCGGTGATGCCCACGCGGCCCAGGGCACGGCGAGGTCGACATAACTGCGATCGAAACGGGGTTGGAGGAAAATTTCAATTCATCGTGCGCAAGGACATGAGACTTCTGTGGCCGCGTGCTGAAAACGCCCACGCATTGGGTCGTGATGGGCCTCAACCCGGACCTAGACGATGCGATGAAGATCGCCGTGCGCGAAACTATCGATCTCATTACCAAGAGACGCCGGCGCCGATCAGAGCGCGTGCGCCGGGGACGTGCAAATCGACCCGCGTGATGCATGACTCGGGCTAGCATTGTATGCTGACCATGGTCGGTTAGTTAGGAGACTGCGGTAACGGGGAATCTCGACACTCATACGAGGCGGCAAATGTTCAAAATATTGCAAGCAGTTAGCGTTCGCCACGTCACGTGGTGGATCGTAGTTGTGCTATTGTTGGCGACCGCGCAGGCCAAAGCCGATGAGCCCATCAAGATCGGCCTTGGTATGGCGCTGACCGGTCCGCTCGCGGCCAACGGCAAGATGTCGCTGGTGGCGATGCAGATTTGGGAGAACGATATCAATGCCAAGGGCGGGCTGCTTGGCCGGCCGGTCAAGCTCGTTTACTACGACGATCAGAGCAGCCCGGCGCAAGTCCCTAGCATCTACGCAAAGCTGCTCGACATCGACAAGGTCGATCTGATCGTCAGCGGCTATGCCTCGACCCAGATCGCGGCGGCGATGCCGGTGGCGATCCAGAGGAAGAAGCTATTCATTAGCCTGTTCGGCACCGGCATCAATGAGACGTTCAACTATCCGAAATACTTCTCAATGATCCCGAACGGCCCTACCCCGAAGCCTGCCTTCACACGCGGGTTCTTCAAGGTGGCCGAGGTTCAAACGCCCAGGCCGCAAACGATCGCCCTCGCCTACGCCGACGCTGAGTTCGGACAGAATGCCTGTGAAGGCGCCCGTGAGAACGCGAAGACATCGGGTTTCAAGGTTGTCTACGACAGGAGCTATCCGCCGACCACCGCCGACTTCAACCCGATCGTGAGGGCGATCCAGGCCGCCAATCCGGACCTGCTGGTCATTTGCTCCTATCCGCTTGATACCGTCGGCATGGTCAGAGCGATGAAAGAGGTCGACTTCAGGCCGAAGATGTGGGGCGGCGCGATGGTCGGCCTGCAGGCCACGGTGTTCAAGCAGCAGCTTGGCCCATTGCTCAATGGCGTCGTCAACTACGACACCTGGTTGCCGGTGAAGTCGATGGAGTTCCCAGGCGCGATGGAGCTGCTCAAAAAATATCAGGAGCGGGCCAAAGCCGCCGGCGCGGATCCGCTCGGCTACTATATGCCGGTGTGGGCCTACGCCTACTTACAGGTGCTCGGCGATGCTATCACAGCCAGCAAGAGCCTCAATGACGATGTACTTGCCGACTATATCCGCAAAACGAGATTCGCGACGGTGGTCGGAGACGTGAAATTCGGAAAGCAGGGAGAGTGGGAAGAGGAGCGCACGCTGGCAGTCCAATTTCAGAATATCACAAGCAACAGCATCGATGACTTCCGCGAGCTCAAGACCGAGGTGATCATCTATCCGCCGAAATATAAGAGCGGTGAACTGATCTACCCGTACGAAAAAGCAATCGCGAAATAAGATCTTGTACATCTTTGGCGAGAGCCGGAATTGGGCGGTCCATTGAGTTTCTGGTCAATTCGGCTGCTCCTCCATTGAATCGTGGTGAGGTGTTGCGTGCTTGAGCGGCAACGTCGCGTCGCGGGCTGTCGCGATGGGTGGCATTCCCGCCGTGCACGCCGTGCAGCGCCATGTTCATCGATCCGATGCGCAGCATCGTGGTGAAATCGAAACCGTTGAACAGGCCCTCGTTGAAGTGGCGCTGGCGGATTGATGGCCGCCATGCTGGCCTGAGGTGTTGGCGCGCCGAAATCAGTTCGTCCACATCATCGCAGACATGCTCGACTACTTGCCGGTCGGGTCGCACGGCGATCCGGTGCTGGATTTCAGCCGGCTGACGCGTGACCAGACCGCAGCGCTCGTCGAAGTGACGGGCGAGGATTTCGTTGACGGCTGTGGCGAGAACGCCCGCGAGCTTCGTCGGATCAGGATCAAGCTGGCCACAGGATCAACGCGCTGGAGCTGGTCGGAAAACACTATAAGCTTTACGTCGACCCGCACGAGCAGGACTTCGGCGGCGCCGGCCTTGCCGCGCGTTTCGAGTGATTCGATATAGTCGGGAACCGAAGAGATACGATCTTTGACCGGAGTAACCATGAGCGCAGCTACAACCCGGAAGCCGGCCTTTCAGGCCTCGCCGACCAATCCGAACATCCAGGAGATCCAGACCGAGCCGGATCGGCGTCCCGACATGCCGTACGCGCCGGCGATCCGCGTCGAAAGCCCGTGCGGTCTGTTGTTCATTTCCGGTGCTACGCCGTCGCCGCTGTATCACAAGCACCCGCACGTCATCACAGAGCACGATCACCCGAACCGCATCGAGGACCAGACCCGGCGCTGCCTGGAAACGGTCAAGAGCATTCTTGAACACGAGGGCCTGACCTTCACCGATGTCGTGAAGATCACGAAATACATGACCGACATCCGCGACCAGGACGGTATGGTCGCGGTGCTGAAGGAGTATCTCGGCAACTGGACGCCGGCCAGCACGACTGTCTGCGTCAACCAGCTCTCCACGCCGGGCGCCCGCATCGAACTCGACGTGATCGCCGCGTTCTCGCCGGGCAAGTGAGGCCTCAGCAGAACCGGACCATGCACCGCATTCAAAACCGGGAGACCCCGAGAGACTCGGCGCAGCCTTCATGGCTCAGCGCGCCGCCAACTGTTCAAGTCTCCATTTGCGACCCAAATGGCGTCGCCAAGTGATAAGCCAGACCAGGACAAATGCATATGCGGCGGCGATGAGAATAATTAGCGTTGGGCGCGATGGGGTCCACGCGAGGATAAACGCAATCCACGCGACCATGAACACAATAAGGATCCTGGATTGGGTTCGTATGTACCTTGGCCCGTAGATTGGTCCCAAATCTCCGCCGGGCGCGAATCTGCGTTCGAAGTATGGGAGTTCCGGCAGTTGATTGAACACCGCGAGGGCCATGATCCCCACCCGAACGCCCAAAGTGCGATAAATCGCCCAAACGTACGAATGCACGCCAAGGTTAACGCTGATGACGATGAGTACGGCCTGTAGCATCAGGAGGAGAGTACAATAGCTGATCGAGACGAACGCTCCCCATGTGCGCCAACCC
>JASHRR010000669.1 GCA_030037185.1 Xanthobacteraceae bacterium
TTAGCCGCTTTGCGCATCGCTCAATGACACCAATTGCGGTGCCATGCCAGCAGCAACCGGAAGGCGAATTGATATTGTGGTTCCCAGGCCGCTGCCCGGGCTGTCAGCGCACAGCGTTCCGCCATTGGCGGCAACGAATATCCTGGCGATCCAGAGTCCAAGGCCGAGCCCCGGTACATTGCCGAGATGGCGTCGCCCGCGATAAGCCCGCTGGAACAGGTGGCTCGCTTCCTCCTCGGTCAAACCGACGCCCTGATCGGTGACCGCAAGCACAACATAGCCACCTTCGACCCGCCCCGCGATCGCGATGCCCGAGCCGGTCGGCGAGTATTTGACGGCATTCTCGATGAGCTGACCGATGGCCTGTTCGAGCAGTACCGGATCGACATTCACCAACGGCAGTTTCGGGTCGACCTCCACGCTGCGCTTATGGGTGGTGAGGCGGTGCGAGTGCTGCCGGATCGCGGCTGCGAGGATATCGGCTGGATCGGTCCACACCAGACGGGGCTTGATGCCGGTATCGATGATCCGCGCAGCGTCGAGAAGGTTCTGAATGTCACCGTCGAGGCGCTTCGCCTCGAGGTGCATTCCATCTACCAGAGAACGGACCTGTTGATCACCTTGCAGCGCCAGCATCTCCTCGAGCACGCTCGCAGTGCCGAGGATCGCGGCGACCGGAGAACGCAATTCATGGGACGCAGTGCCAAGCAGGGCTGTCTTTAAGATTTCTGATTCGAGCTGCGTATTGGCTCTGGCGACCGCTGCGGCAGCGTCGATGCGCGCCAGCGTGGTGATGGCTTCCAACAACAAAGCATCGATGCGGTCATTGAGCTTGTCTGCGTCCGACTCGCGCGGTTTGCCGAGATTGACCGCGAGCACACCGTGTTCTGCGGTCGCCGTTGTGATGTGTTTGAGCGCCCAAAGAGAGTTTGTTGCCGGCTCAGTCACCAGCCGCGACCCCACTGCCCGACTGGCGATCATCTCTCTGGCTTCCCGCGCGATCGACTGCGGCACCATCTCGCCCTCCGCGCCCCCATCGTCGGCGTGGAAAGATGCGAGGCGAACCAGATGGGCTTCACGGCCAAGGTGGACGGAAAGGTAGTCCTGGATCGCCTTGATGAGCTCTCCCGCCGCAGAGCACAGCGCGAGGCGGCGGGAGAATTCGTAGAGGTTTTGGACTTCACGTTCGCGTCGGTGCAGAGTGTCGGCTTCTTTCTTCAACTGTGCGGCGAGATTGCTGGTGACAAGCGCGACAAACAGGAACAACGCCATTTCGACCATCTGCCTGGGCTCGCTGATTGCAAAGCTGTAGACCGGCGGGATGAATAGGAAATCCGCTGCGGCCGCGCTGGCGAACACGCTGACGATTGCGGAGACAAGGCCCCAGCGAATCGCACAGATAAGAACCGGAATCAGATAGACAATCGATGCAAACTCGAGCGTAGTGTATCTGAGCAGCAGGGCCATCAGCACCGTTGTCAGTGCGACGCAACCGAGCGGATAAAGCATGGTCTGCAGCAAGATGCGCATGCCCCCGAGCTTGACCTGTGTCTCGCCGCCATCGAACCACGCAGAGGAGACCGATGGTTGCCGGTGTTCCGCGAGGCTGCGAAGGTGCCGCCCAACCGGCTTGAGGCCTGCTAATAGTGGTTGAAATGCCTTCATATCGGTGGCCTCACTGTTAGGCTGCCTGCAAGTTAAGGCGATAGACGCTGCCAAAACTCGTGTATCTCTTGGTTATGGTATAATCTACATGTTAGTAGCTGGAAGTGTGATCTATCGCATCCAATGCGATGGTCCGCGCTGCAACGATTTCGGCGTTTGGACATCACCCTCGATGTCGAGGGCTTCGGGCCGCAGCCTCTCGTCGTGCCGGTCGCAGGCGTCAGCGATACCTCAAGGATCGGCAGCGGCTACGGTTTGGTCGGGGCCGCGTCGCGTCCTCAGACCGCCTCCTTGTGTACATCAAGCTTGGCGTCGCGTTTTTTGACAGCGCTGCCACGATCGCTGATCAGACGAGTCCGGCCTTTTGCCATCGGTAGCAAATTTCAGAGCCCATCCACTGTGGGGAGCGCAGGCGAATACCGAACAATTACACGTACACCCATTCGATGGGCTAAACGGCGAGTTTTGTGATGAGGACCGCTATTCGGATCGATGGATTTGCGGCTCCTACTTAGCGTTGCAGGTTGCGCCGCGCGCAGCGCGCCGCGCGTCACCGCGTTGGCCGCATGTTGGTCGGCGTGCGCTCACCGCCACGGGCAGCCTCGCGAGCCACAGGCACTGGCCCCGAAATTGCCAAGCCCGTCACGGTCTGCGAACTACAATCAAGCGCTTAGCATCCTTGCCGAACTCCTTGGCAGCTAGCTTAACGGCTCGGCCGGCGTCGGAAGCCTTGACCCAGCCCACCAGCTTGGCGGGGCTACGCCTGACCAAATAATACACAAGCCAATCATCCAGTGTCGTGGGCTTCGGCTCGTGCGTCGGCGGCATCAGTGGGAGGCGCGGCATAGATCACACCCCCTGCCGAGCCCCGACCGGCGAGGGTGCGCAGTTTGCGACATTGCCAGCTCGAACGGCGCTGCGGCGAAAAACGCGGAGAACTGGATTATCGGATATGTCATTGGCAATTCCCTCCCCATTGCCCTCCTAAGAAGAAACGCCAAATATAATATTTATGGGAAATTAACATGCGGGAACTCAGCAGTCAAGACACAGTAGACATTGGCATTGCCTGCGCAGTGGCTCCAGAATTATTGTTGCATGGCAATAATTCACCAGCGATTGTTGTTGCGACGCTCGGCAGACGGCCCAAGATACCGGACGCCCGCCGGTCTCGCCGAACCAGCGCAGGCCGCGCCCTCGAGCAATCGACCAATCGCAGTGCCGCGATTAGACTTCGCCTTCGCATGAGTAACGCCGAGCCGGCGCGACCGGCAGTCAGCTTGATTTACCGGGCCGGGCGGAAGGCTTCCCGGGTCGATGGGCTCGTGCGCCTGCCTCCCGGCGGCGCAGCGAGCAAATACGCTCCCAACTCTACAGTTTATCAACTCGTTTACCGGCGCAATCATTGCTCCGGCCAACGCGCATCCTTAGCGAGCAGGCCGCCTGAAATGGCTGCGCAGATGAAACGCTCAAAGTACGAACCGTGTTGTAGGCAACGGGCGTGCAAAATCAGGAGCCATTCCAGGTCACATAATGGTGTTGGCAAATTGGCAAGGGCTTGCCTCCTTCCCTGATGGGAGCGTTGGATCGACTTGTTTTCCCACCGCTGCCGAGATGACCAACGGTGGGCATCGTGGCCGCACTGTATTGCAGCATCACGGCCCGCTGACGGTCCGTGTTTTGGCTGAAGGTGGGCCTGACAGCCAGGCCTGATCGTTCAAGGGTCGCCTTTAGATGAACACTCGCTTCGCCCCGCCTCAGCCCTCTCCCACACCACCGCCAGGCTTGAGGCTCCTCGACGTAGCAGCCGCGCTGACCGCAGCCGTGGCCGTGTCGGCAGCCGGTGCCAGCAACTTCGAAAGCCCGAGTGAATCAGCACCTCGGCCTCGTCAAGGCGCGCCACGAGGTGTTGCATTGTCGGATCGTTCAATGATGACGGTATGATTTCCGCCAACGAGTGTCATTGAATTAACTTTTCGGTCGCGTACGGCTTGCGCTCATGCCGAAAATTTCCGGCCCGCCGCCGGAGCCATACGCCCACGGCGGCCCTGGGGTTAGTGGCGACGCGGGCAGTCGCCATTTGAACCTCCGCAACAACAGAGGCTACTCAACTGTGAGGGGATGGCCCTCTCCACTGTTGATGAGGTTTTGTTATGCACAAATCAATCTTTGCATTGGCCGCAGTTCTCGCGCTGGGCAGCCTATCGCTTACCACTGACGCCTTCGCTCGCGGTGGCGGACACGGCGGTGGTCACGGTGGCGGCCATGGGGGTGGACATGGCGGCGGCCACGTTGCCCACTTTGGGGGGCATGGTCCCGGTGGCCACTTCGGAGGTGGACATCGCGGCCGCGTTTTCGCGGGTGGACATGCTCGCCGTTTCTGGCACGGCCGATGGTGGGGTTATGGCGTCGGTCCGTGCTGGCAATGGTCGTCTGCTGACGCCGAGTACGTGTGGGTCTGCGATTAATTCCTGACAGCCAACTTTTACCGGCCGGGATGTCTTCGTGATGTCCCAGCCGTTTTTTTTCAGCGCTGCTTGCCGCAGGTATAAGCGGATTTTCCCGGGTAGGTATAGGTCAGCTTTCGTTGTAACTGACTCGTCACACTTCCTATCAAATGAGTAACGTCGCGGGATCATAACCGCCCGCCTATTGTTTGACATGGGTGTGATCCGGATGAGCAGGATCAGCCTATATCGAGCTCGACATAAGAGTCATGCCAGGGCGCCTGCGTCGGACGGTCGATATTGTCCAATAAATGCAACCCGCCGATGACCGCATCAAGACCTAACACTTAACGGCGTTTCGGCTGAGCCGCTTAGCAGACATCGAGAGAGCGCGTGAGGGCATCAATGCGTCTGAGCATATAGTCGATGGCCTCGGCCCTTGCGAGGATAGCGTGCCAGCACTTGGCCACAGCCGGCAACAGGGGCAGCTTCATCAGCGTCACCGTGCAGGCGCCGACATGACCGCCACGGTCGACACCGACAGCTCGATCCCCTCGCTCGCATAGTGCTCGCTCTGCGGTTGAGCGGCTGATGGTTGGCGCCCCGCAAAGCCGATCACATCGAAGGGCGCGGGGACTGCGTGATCGTCTCGCAAGACCGACAGCTGAACTTCTCGCGCACGTCCTTCCTGACGAACCATTGCCGCGGGACGACATCAAGTGGCTTGCGTGACATCCTCTCCGCTCTTCGAGAGCCCGGTGCCGTCGCAGCACGGGCAAGAGATCGGGTGAACGATACGCCGACGCAGCAGGTATCCCGTCGCCTTGTGCCGCGTCCAGCCACGAAGCTGGACGCTTGTTGCCGCCAGCTTGGCGGCGTCCTCACCGACCCAGCAAGCCCTCGAGCCGCAATTCCATCTGCGCGATGAGCCGTGGCTTCGCTCAGAGGGCGGGCCAAAGATCTCGCGCTTCATCTTGGCGATCACCAATGAAGATGCGCGATCATCGCCTCGCCGCCGGACAGCTTCGCGCGCGCCTCGATCAGCGCTGCCTTCAGCGCATCCGTGGCGTCGGCGAGACGATCGCAAGCGGCGATCATGAGCGGTACTCCAGCATGAGGTAACGATCGCGCATCACACCATTGGTGAGGCAGGCCGCTGCTATGGTCAAAGCCGCTGCCGTGGCCCAAGGCCGACGAGGCTTTGGCGGTGAAGCCGTTGGCCGCCATTGCGGTTGAGGGGCAGCATAAGGGGGCAGTGACGTGATTGGAACTGTCATTCGCGTATCCGATGACGGTTCCCGGGGGGCCGGCTCCGCCCCGACAAGCCCGAACATCTACGGGATCGCCGGACGCTAAGCGCGAGGCGGGCATTGTCGCGCTGGTGCGCGGCGGCAGGTTCGAATTCGATATCTCCGATGCCGCGAGCAGCAAGTCCGTGTCGCGTTCCTGCGGCCGACGGCATCCCGTTGCCGGAAAGCGCAATGGCCGCGGCCCGTGGGTTGGGTCCGCCAGCCGTCGCGATCATCCTCCGGAAGGGCGGGATGCCCGATCGAGCAAACAGCAATGTCATTCCGGTCATTTTTTATGTTTTACGTGATATAGGTAACAGGTTGAATGCTGTGTTTTCTGACAACGAAAACGAAAGATGAATCTCGAATGAACTTCGCAACGGTCATCAAAGGAACACGGTACGTCTTCCCGGACCTCAAGTGCTTATTGGCAAAGGCCTCGCCGTTACGATCGGGTGATTGCCTTGCCGGTATTGCCGCCGCAAGCGCTGCAGAACGAGTCGCGGCGCAGATCGCACTCGCTGATGTACCTGTCAAGACGTTCTTGAATGAAGCTATCATTCCGTACGAGCAGGACGAAGTAACACGATTGATTTTCGACACTCATGACGCAGCCGCGTATGCTCGGATCGCCCATCTGACCGTCGGTGGACTTCGTGACTGGCTGCTGTCGGACGATGCTACGACTGAAAGTCTGTCTGCGTTACAGTCAGGTCTTACTCCAGAGATGGTGGCAGCTGTTGCCAAAATATGCCGCAGTCAAGACCTCATTGCGATCGCTGCTAAATGCCGGGTCGTTTCCAAGTTCCGAAATACCATCGGCCTTGCCGGGCGACTATCCTCCCGCATCCAACCGAATCATCCGATCGACGATCCAAAGGGCGTCCTAGCCAGCACGCTTGATGGCCTTCTTCTTGGATGTGGGGACGCCGTCATCGGTATAAACCCCGCCACTGATAGCCCTGAACGTTGCTACGAGCTACTGAGCCTGATCGATGATCTTCGTAATCGGCTGGACGTACCGACCCAGTCATGCGTGTTGACTCACGTTACC
>JASHRR010000670.1 GCA_030037185.1 Xanthobacteraceae bacterium
CGAATCTTTTTGCGCGAGGCCAAGCGATGATCTGCCGGCAATACTGCAATCAGCGGTTCCTTGGTCAAAAATCTGAAAGTGAGACCAACGGTCTGTGTCTCACGTCGAAGGAACGCCACGTCCATCTTGCCTCGCATCAGCGCAAGGGCAAGCTCCGGTGACGACTGACTGGAGAACATGATTTCAACGCCCGGCGCTTCCTCGCGTATAATGCGCAGCGCGTGCGGCAGCCACACGACCTCCTGTCCTGCGAGAAAACCTATTCCGAACACCGGCTTCTCGGGTTGACCTGCCCGTCGAGCGCCTTCGGCCGCCGCCTCGACCTGCGATAGCGCCAACCGCGCGTGATCGAGAAAAACCCTGCCGGCCGCGGTGAGCACAACGCCGCGCGCTCTCCGCTCCAGTAGCTTCACACCAACCTCCAACTCCAGATCGCGAATCTGCCGGCTCAACGAGGGCTGCGCGGTGTGCAAGCGCCGCTCGGCCGCGTTCAAGAAGCTTCCTTCCTCTGCGACCGCTATAAAATAGCGTAAATGCCGGAGTTCCATCGGAAGCACCTATACCTTCAAGGCATAGGCGAAGCTTACAAAGTCTTTGTCTTCGTTCCAAGGGCCAAGCATATGTAGTGCGGCGGAAGTCAACCCACCCTTATCCAACCAATGGAGACTACCATGACCAAACCAAGCATCGTTTTCGCACACGGCCTCTGGGCTGATGGATCATGCTTCAGCAAGCTGATCCCGACGCTCCAAGCCGAGGGCCATGAAGTGATGGCAAGCCAGCACGGCCTCGATTCACTCGCGACCGATGTCGCCGCCGTGAAAGCGTGTCTTGGTCGCGTCCATAGCCCGGCGATCCTCGTCGGTCACTCTTATGGCGGAACGCTGATCACGCACGCCGGGACCGATGCGCGGGTGGCCGGGCTCGTCTACATCGCGGCCCTCGCACCGGATAGCGACGAGACCTCGCAAGGCCAGCTCGACAAATTCCCAACGACCCCTGTGTTCGGGCACATTGAGGTGACGGACGGACGGGTTTGGCTCAAACAGAGCGGTGTCAAGCATTTCGCGGGAGACCTGCCCGAGGCGGAGCAGAAGTTGGTGTATGCAACGCAGGGGGTGCCGGTGGCGGACCTCTTCAACCAAAAGGTCGAGGGTGCGGCGTGGAAGTCCAAGCCGAGCTGGTATGTCCTCGCCAACCAAGATCAGACGGTTCACCCCGATCTGCAACGCTTTGTCTCGAAGCGCATGAAGGCCACCACGGCCGAAGTCGCGTCTTCACACGTGCCCATGTTGTCGAAGCCGGATGTGGTGCTCGATGTCATCCGCAAAGCCGCCAGCGCAGCGTCAATGTCCTGACGCCAATCGGAGGCATACCACAAGGGGAGATCATTGCAACGTGGTCTCCCTTAGTCGTCCGACGTTACCGTGACCATTGCTGCCATGCTCGCCTCGGTCTCGGCCTAGAACAGGTTCTTACCGATCATTCCCCTTCAGGGTTTAGCACCAGGCGGCATCGCCGCCACCTGTAGCATCACGGTAATCATCTGCCGGCTCTGCTCCAACATCCCAGGCTCGTAAGAACCGGTCCTTGTGCGTTTCCCGTTCTCCCACTGCTCCAGGTGCCCGTCGTCGCAATCCCAACAGACCATGGAATTCTCCTCCCGTTCGATTTTCCCATTATGAATATTGGTTATCAATGCGATACGTACTAATGTCGCTGTTGGCGATATCTTCAAGGATGTCCATACCTTTGATGACGACGCCTTTCTTCGTGATGGCGACCTCGGCCTAAGGACGACGAAAAATCGCATATCACGCTCAGAGATCGACCTGATGCGCGATCGACACGACGCCGCGTCTTGCTTCGCCCGATCGTGCACGGAATGCGGGAGCCGCAAAGGAGAGCGTCCATGAGACAATTCGTTGTAGCTAGTTTAACATTTATTGTCGCCACAGCGGCGGTCCTAGCGACGGCAGCCTCGCAGACGGAAAAGCCGACTCAGAAGTGGGACACAACCGCCGCCGCACAGTATCTGGACAAGGCCGAGGAGCGTTGGGCCACATTTCCGCGAGCGCACCTGGAGCGGGATACTTTTTGCGTCTCCTGCCACACGGCGTCGCTCTACGCCTTAGCGCGTCCAGCACTGCGCGCCTACACCAAGGACGCCCAAAGCTCCGTCGGCGAAACCAAGCTCATCGACAATGTGCTGAAGCGCATGGCCGCTTGGAACGAGATCGCACCCTATTACCCGGATCAACGTTACGGTTTGCCGAAAACCAGCGAATCGCGTGCAGTCGAGGCGGTCATGAATGCTCTGGTGCTCGCGACGCGAGATTCTGCGACCGGCCATCTGAGCGACGAAGCACGCCAGGCGTTTAAGAATATGTGGTACCTGCAGATGCAACGCGGTGAGGTAACCGGATCGTGGGCCTGGATGAACTTCCATCTGGACCCTTGGGAAGGCGACCACAGTGCGTTCTATGGCGCTTCACTCGCTGCTCTTGCCATCGGAACGGCCCCCCAGGACTACGCCAAGACCCCGGAGGTTCAAGACGGCGTCAAAGCTCTCGCGGATTGGCTGCAGCGTCACGCGGACAGCGAAAGCCTATTCAATGCGTCCACGGCGCTTTGGGCGTCGAGCGTCATGCCCACTATCCTAAAGCCCGAGCAGAAGCAGGCGATCAAGGACAAGCTGTTGAAGGCTCAAGCTCAGGATGGCGGCTGGAGCATGTCTGTTATGGGCGACTGGAAGCGCCTCGATGGGTCGCCGGCTGATCTCGGCAGCGACGGCTACGCCACTGGCTTGGCGGTCCTCGCGTTAAAAAAGTCCGGCGACCTCGCCGTTGTGGCGAGCGTTCAGCGTGGCATCACTTGGCTGGTGGCGCACCAGGACAAGGCGGGCATGTGGCACGCTAGTTCCGTCAACAAACACCGCGAAATCAGCGATGAGAATGTGCCGGGCTATTTCATGACCGACGCAGCTTCCGCGATGGCCGTCATAGCACTAACGGCATCCAACTGACAGTCACCACAGCGGCGTACGATCGCTCCACAGCGATCAGGTACCTGCTCGGCGTTCTGTTCAGCGTTGCCGCCCTCGTCGCGCTACGCGGATGCCCGATGTGCTGGACAGTGGGCCTGGTCGAGACGCTTTCGCAAGGCCGTCGCGATTCAACCATCAGATAGTTGTTGGCGTGCGTGAGCCGGCGCCTCGATGTGGGGGCTGGCGCGCCCGGAAAGATTCGAACTTCCGACCCCCAGATTCGTAGTCTGTGGTTCTGACTTTCCTCTCATTTCCGCGTGTTTGAAAATGCCTGTCAACTTGGCACGTTCTCGATTAACTGTTGCCGCTTGTTTCCCCTTGCGTGACTGTTGGTGATTGCTATGTGATTGCTGGAACCGGACGGAAGCGGGGAGTTAATGCGTGCGCATCAAGATCACCAAGCGCGCCGTGGATGCGATCACTCCTTGCGCGGCAGATCAGTACCTATGGGATACCGAGATCAAGGGCTTCGGTCTCAAGGTCACGCCAGCTGGCAATAAGGTCTTTGTCCTCCAATACCGGAAAGGTGGGCGTAATTCCCGCACGAAGCGCCTTACAATCGGCCTGTGTGTACCGAACACTTAAACCCGGGCGTAGTGGTGATGGAGTCCGCCTAGAATGGGGAGCGGTTTGACGCTCCCGGTCCGCTGAACTGGACGAGAGACCGGCGCATCTTTATCCAATGATCGATGCGTTCTGACGTCGTTGTGATAGCGCGCGTAGCATCGCAGGATTCGGCGTAGATGGGCCTCGCCGAAAACGACGATATGATCCAAGCACTCCCGGCGGATCGACCCGATCAGCCGTTCGGCAAAGCCATTCTGCCAAGGTGAAACCGGTGCGGTAGGCTTGTCCCGAATGCCCATGGCACGCAATCGCCGGGTGACGATACCGCCATAGATGCGATCGCGGTCTCGGATCATGTAGACCGGAGCCCC
>JASHRR010000671.1 GCA_030037185.1 Xanthobacteraceae bacterium
GCGAACAAGCCGGATTTCTGATCAGAAGCCGACCCAGCCGGGTCGCGAACAAATGCCCGATCACAAGATCGGCCGTCCACGCGTGCATCTGATATCCTGCGCCGAACCTACCATGGCTGGTGTGAGGACCGAGACAATTGGCGCACCGTGTCAGCAGTTCCGGGATGCACTGCTCGAGCGGATTGTTAGTGTCGGCCATTCACCAATCCTCCATGTCATTGACCTAAGACAGGAGCGCCTGCCGATATCGCCGAACCCTGCTGCTGCGCCTCCTGTAGTAGTTTGCCTCACCTGTCGAAGGTAGGATATGTCGCCATACAAATTAAAAATTACAAAACACCATCAAATTCACGGGATGCGCCATGGACCGTTAATGGACTATAGCCGACCGTCCAAGCATGCTTAAATCTTCTTTGCTCTTGCCGCCTGTTCTAAACTCGCCCGCACAATCACGCGATGAAACGGCGTTATCGTCGTGAGATAGATACGCCCCAGTCGGTTATGGCAATGCACTACGGTACCCACGACCAGCTCGCGCCCAGTTGTTGCATTGGCGCGAAGTTGGATGGTGACGCGGAAGTCGAGATGCCAGTCATCCTCGCCCACTACCAACTCCGTCGCGCTCTGTGACAGCAGCGGGAAGAAGCCGATAACCGGCCCACGTGCCGCTGCGGCAAGTCCGACGGCGCGCGACGATTTGACGCCGACTGTCGCCATCACCACATCGCGGACACGAGTGAGCGCACGAATCCACCACGCCTGTCGCTCGAACCCGGCGCGTGCCAGCACCTCTAGATCATCGCTCGCCCCCGCCGGCAGTCGAATTGCAAAGGCGTCCAAAAGGTCCGCGCCCGCGTAAAGCGGCGCAAGCACGCTGTTGCTAGGCATGGGCACGACGCGCGTGCTGACCTTTACGAATGGTCGGCAGCGCCTCAATGTCCGCACCTCACGATTCCTTGGCTGCGGCTAGTATCGCCGTGCTCTGCGCGGCTTAGGAAAGCTTCTGCGTCCACCGGGGGTCCTGCGCATACGTCTGCCACGTCGTGCCATGGATGAGCCCTTTCTGGTTGACGTTTATTTATATCCCGAAACCCGGCAGGGCCGAAGGATGAATGATTTTGACTCCCGGCAAGGCTTTGTGGCCGAGAGTGAAAACGCGCCTGGAATGCTCCCCGCACCATGACGAGCAATCCACGACCGGCGCGCCGCAGCGGCCAAACGTCGGAGATGATCCAACGGCATTGCCGGGACGATGATCGACGGCATCCGCGCCGGGCAGGCCTGGCGACGGTTTGTTGAGAGCTTCTGCCTGGCTCGACCATCCGATATGGCCGCATCGAGCGAAAAGTGAATGCCAGGCCTGGCCGTTCCCGCAGGCCGCTTCGCTGCATCCCGGCTACAGTTGCTTTTGTCGGCTGCGCCTTCACGTCGAAAATTGGAACAGCCGCGCCGGATTGTCGGCAAGGATCCGTTGCCGCATCGCGGCGTCGGGCGTCCAGTCGATCAGCTTGTTGTAAAGCTCAATGGTGCCGACCTTGTCGTGGAAGGAAAGATGCGGGAAATCGCTTCCCCAGATCATCTGTTGCGGCGCCGTTGCAATGAGCGCCTCGGCAAAGGGATTGACATCGGCGTAAGCGGGGGCCTGCGAAAACCTGTAGATGCCGGTGAGCTTGACCCAGCAGCGCGCGGAGCCGTCGTCCACCAGCGCCAACAAGTCGCGGAAGCCCTGCTGTGAGGAGCCCGCCGATGCCGGGAACAGTCCCATATGCGCGACCGTAAACGCGACCGGCAATTCGCCCAGCACCGGCATCAGCTCGCTCACCAGCCAGCCGGGCAGCAGCAGATCCACATGCCAGCCAAGTTCGCGGCAGATGTCTGCGGTGCGCGCGATCTTTGCCCGCAGCGCATCGGCAAGGCCTGCCTCCGGCTTGCGAATCGGCGAGATGTTGACCCGCACGCCGCGCACGCCGTGGTCATGCCAGCGCGCAAGGTCGGCATCGGGCGCGTTTGTGTCGTCGAGATGCACGATGCCGCGGCGCACTGCCGGGTCGAGCTCCGCCATGGCGTCCAACAGGCAGGCGTTATCGAGACCATAGGCGCTGGGCTGCACGAAGACGAAGCGCTCAAAGCCGAGGCGGCGCGCAATCGCGAGGTATTGCGCCAGCGGCGCATAGGGCGGCTGATAGCGCAGGTCGGTGGTGGCGTGCGGATATTTGTCCGCCGGGCCGAAAATGTGGAAATGGGCATCGCAGGCATAGCGCGGCGCCGTGTATGCCGGCTCAACACCGTCGTCGGGATTACTGGAGGTCATCTGTGTTCGCCTTGGTTTTTCTGAGGAACCCACGTGTGGAACGTCATAGTCAACGGGCGGGCGCTGCGCTAAGCTTATCGCGCCGCCGCTAGAGTGGGCAAAGTCGCCTGTCGCAGCGAGGAAATAAAAGGCGCGCCTTTGCCGACGCCGGTCAAGCCGAGAGGTCGCACCGCGTGGGCAAAGGCGCCGCAATCCCGCACAAGTGCGCCACATCGAATGCGCCCTTGCCCACTCTGCGCCATTTCGCTTTGGCCACCATGACCACTGCACCAGCTTCTGCAAAGGCGCCTTTATGAACCTGCATCATCACCCCCAGCACCAGCACGATCACGGCTCGGAGCTCAGCGAAATGCAGCTGCGGGTGCGTGCGCTTGAGACGATCCTGACCGAGAAGGGCTACGTGGACCCCAAAGCGCTTGATGTCATCATCGACGCCTATGAAACCAAGATTGGTCCCCATATCGGGGCGCGTGTCGTCGCAAAGGCGTGGACTGACGCCGACTTCAAGCGCCGTCTGATCGCCGACGCCACCGCGGCAGTCAGCGAGTTGAATTTGACCACACGCTCGACCCATCTGATCGCGGTCGAGAACACACCGCGCCTTCACAACATTGTCGTCTGCACACTGTGTTCCTGCTACCCGTGGGACGTGCTGGGCTTGCCGCCCGTATGGTACAAGTCTGCGCCTTATCGCTCGCGCGCCGTCATGGACCCCCGCGGCGTGCTCGCAGAGTTCGGCGTGATCCTGCCGGCCGACGCCGAAATCCGGGTGTGGGACTCGACCGCCGAAACCCGCTATCTCGTGGTGCCGATGCGGCCGGCTGGTGCCGACGGATGGAGCGAGGAAAAACTCGCCCTCCTGGTCACGCGCGACTCCATGGTCGGAACCGGTCTCGCGCGCGCTGCTGGAGCAGCGCCATGAACGGCGTCCACGACATGGGCGGCATGCACGGCTTCGGCAAGGTCCGGCCGCAGCCCGACGAGCCGGTGTTCCACGCGCCGTGGGAAAGCCGCGTCCTCGCCCTCAATCGCGCCATGGGCTATGTCGGCCTGTGGTCGATCGATGTCGGCCGGTTCTCGCGCGAGACGTTGCCGCCCGATGTCTATCTCGCCAGCAGCTATTACCGGAAATGGACCCTCGGCCTGGAAAATCTCTGCCTGCAGTTTGGCCTTGTCGGAGAGGACGAGCTTGCCGCCGGCCGCGCCCTCCATCCGGCGAAGCCAGCAAAGCGCATGCTCACGGCGGCGGATGCGCCGAAGATCCTCTCGCGCGGCAGTTTCGACCGGCCGCCGCCGGCGCCGGCAAAATTCAAGCCCGGTCAGCGCGTGCGCGCGCGCAACATCAATCCGCCGAGCCACACCCGGCTGCCGCGCTATGCGCGCGGACATAGCGGTGCGATCGAATGCATCAGGGGCTGCCACGTGTTTCCGGACGCGGTCGTGACCGGAAAGGGGGAGGACCCGCAGTGGCTCTACACCGTCGTGTTCGACGGTCGCGAGCTTTGGGGCGACGCCGCCGATCCAACCGTCAAGGTCTCGATCGAGGCGTGGGAACCTTATTTGGAGGCGGTTTAGACCAAACTTTAGAGACCCCGCGGGGCGGGCAACGCGCCCGGTAGCGGTGACATTGGCGCGCTGCCCGCTGCCGAGCCCGTCCGCGATGCCGGGGCAAATCGCGCCCGGATTTTACGTACCCATAACCAATTTTGCCACCCGGCAACTCGTCTCTCAGTCACCCGGCAAAGCGCGATCCAACCAGTCGGCCATCACCTTGGCGATGGCATCGCTGTTCTTCTCAAGCATCATCATGTGGCCGTTGCCGTGGACCCCGACATCGGCCAGCCGGAGGACAGTGCTCCTGACGCCGGCCTGGGCCAAGTAGCGCACTGTACAGTGGTCGTAGGCGGCGTGATAGGAGGCCTCCGAGGTGACGATCACGATCGGCGTATTGTGCAGATTCACGAGCTTGCGTGCCGGCTCCGCCTGCGCCCAGCAGCGCACGTAGTCGGGCCGTTCCGGCTGATCCTCGCGTACGAACCTGAGCGGCGCGGCATCGTTCACAGGCGGATCGTAAGTGAGCGGCACGTCGACGAGACCGTAGGTCTTCAAGCGCGGATTGTCGGCGAACCAATCCGGCGCGCCCTTGAACTCGACGTCGTGGGCGGGCGGGCCATTCGGCTCAACCGCCATGATCGCCTTCACGAGGGTTGGCCGCTTGTCGGCGATCGGCCAGGCAAACGCGCCCGACTGAGAATGGACCAGCAGCACGGCAGGGCCGATGCGATCGAGCAGCGCTACGGCAGCATCGCGGTTGAGCGCCTGCTGCGAGGGGAAATCCACCAGCGAGGGAAACTGGCTCGCATAGAACTGGTCAAAGCTCGGATCGCCCGGCTTGCCTGCGCCCGGCCATTGGGTGTGCAGATGCGCCTGCGGCCAGAGGTTGAACCGTTCCGGCGCAACAAAGCGCTGCTCAAGACGCACGAGATTCGCCGAACTCACCGGCCCGTTCGCTTGCGACCATTGCGCTGCCCGCCCGCGCGCCACCTGGTCGACCACGTAGACCGCATAGCCCCGGCGCAAGAAATACTGCGCCCAGCCCTCGCGTCCGTCCGGCGTGCCGGTGAAATTGGTGCCGGTCTGGCTGCCGCCGTGAATCATCACCACCGGATAGGGATGGGCGAGTTTTTGCGGCACCTGGAATTCCACATACATATGGCCGACCGTAGGCGACCCTTGGCGGCTTGTGTCGATTGTGCCGCCGACGAAGAAATAGCCCTGCTTGGCAATGATGAGCGGCTCGCCCTGCGCGCTCGCGCCGGCAATCGATAGCAGTGAGGCAGGCGCCCCAATCACTACGGCGGCAGCCGCGCGCCATACGGTGTTCAGCAATGAAACGACTGGCTGGCGCATTGCGTCTCTCCTTGGGTTTTCGTTGCCGAGCAATTTGTTTTTGTGGCTTGAAGCTAGTCGCGGTGTCTGCGAAAGTCGAATCCGATTTGACCAAGCTCCCCTTAAGCGACCTCGCACCTCGACTGCAGCTGGTATGACACATCGAGGAGGAGCGGCGAACGGTAAGATCGGGGCGGGCCGCGCAGGATCCCGGACCGGGATCACCGTCGCAAAGACCGCGCAGTCCACCGCGCCCCCTGATCAAACAACGGCTCGGTGAGACGAGGTCGTGAGATGCCCGACCACGCCGGCCGGTTTGCGGTCACGCATGGAGGCGGCGGCGGGGCCGCCGCACCGGTTCCGATTTCGGCTTTTCGTCGAAAAGCTCCGCGAGCTTTTCGATCATCGCGCCGCCGAGTTCTTCCGCATCGACGATCGTGACTGCACGCCGGTAGTAGCGCGTCACGTCGTGACCGATGCCGATGGCGATCAGTTCCACCGGAGAGCGCTCCTCGATATCCTCGATCACCCAGCGCAGATGACGCTCCAAGTAGTTGCCGGCATTGACCGACAGGGTGGAATCGTCGACCGGCGCGCCGTCCGAGATCATCATCAGGATCCTGCGCTGTTCGGTGCGCGCCAGCAGACGCTTGTGAGCCCAATCCAGCGCTTCGCCGTCGATATTTTCCTTGAGCAATCCCTCGCGCATCATCAGCCCGAGGTTGCGTCTTGCCCGCCGCCACGGCGCGTCGGCGGATTTGTAGATGATGTGGCGCAGGTCGTTGAGGCGGCCCGGACCGGCGGGCTTGTTTGACGCCAGCCAGGCCTCGCGCGACTGGCCGCCCTTCCAGGCGCGGGTGGTGAAGCCGAGAATCTCGACCTTGACGCTGCAACGCTCAAGCGTGCGCGCGAGAATATCGGCGCAGGTGGCGGCTACGGTAATCGGACGGCCGCGCATCGACCCGGAATTATCGAGCAGCAGAGTGACCACGGTATCGCGGAAGTTAGTGTCCTTCTCGTGCTTGAACGACAACGGGTGCATGGGGTCGATGATGACGCGAGAAAGCCGCGCCGGATCGAGCAGCCCCTCCTCCAGATCGAACTCCCACGAACGGTTCTGCTGCGCCATTAAACGGCGCTGCAGGCGGTTGGCGAGCCGCGCCACCACGCCTTGCAAATGCGCGAGTTGCTTGTCGAGATAGCCGCGCAGGCGGTCGAGTTCCTCGGCTTCGCACAAATCCTCGGCGGCAATGATCTCGTCGAACCTGGTGACGAAAGGCTTGTAATCGGGAACGCGCGGTTCGTTTCTGCCGCCTTGGCGTGGCCGCCACGGCTCGGCCGCGCTCTCCGAATCTCCCATTTCGGAATCGTCCGGCATATCAGCGGTCGGCGCGTCCGTCGCCTCAGCGGCGCTGTCGGGAAGATCCTCGGTTGCGGCCTCCGCCTGTTCGAGACTCATGCGCTGGCTGTCTTCGGACTCCGAGGACTCACCGTCGTTGCCCTTCTCGTCCTGGCGCCCGTCCTCATTGTTCTCGTCGCTTTCCTCCTCATCTTCGTTGGTGCGATCGTCGCCCATGTCGAGCGAATCCAGAAGATCGTGGACCGCATCGCCGAACCTGCGCTGGTCGTCGATCATGTCTTCTAGACGGTCGAGGTCGCGGCCGGCACGAGCTTCGATCCAACTGCGCCACAACTCCACGATGCGGCGGGCGGCGCGCGGCGGCGCTTGACCCGTGAGGCGCTCGCGCACCAGCATGGCGAGTGCCTCTTCGATCGGCGCATCGGCCCGATCGGTGATCTCGTCGAATTTGCCCCGATGGAACTTGTCGTCCAGCATGGCGGCAAGATTTTTGGCGACCCCTTGCATGCGTCGCGCCCCGATCGCCTCGACCCGGGCCTGTTCGACCGTTTCGAAAACCGCACGCCCCTGCTGACTTGCGGGCAGCAAGCGGCGATGGATTGCATCGTCATGACAAGCCATCCGCAACGCGAGTGCGTCCGCGTGGCCGCGGACGATCGCGGCATCAGCAGCCGTCAGCTTGCGCGGCGGCTCCGGCAGGCGCGCCTTGCCGCCGACGATGCCGGGCCGCTCGGCCGCGAACGAAACCTCAAGCTCCCGCTGGCGCGCGATAGCACGCAGGCATCCGCTGACGGCGCGCTTGAACGGCTCGTTCGGAGCCTCCTTGGCCGGGGTCTTGGGCTTGATGTTTGAGGACATGGCTGAACGCCGCTACTTTGCTATGGGGTGGGCTTCGTTAGGGCCTTCGATGACAGCACCTTGAGAAACCTTGGCGTTTACTCCGAGAAATCCGCCGCGTAATTGGCGGTCTGCAGCGAAAGCTTGACGCGACAGTCAACCTTCGAGCGAAACTGCGAACAACTCCGCAACGCGTTGACGGCCGTTGAGCACCCTCGTGCCCTAATACAACGTGCGCGCGCGCGAAGGCCGAGGAGGCTTGCCGGCCTCAGCTCAGCGCCACATTAACTGACGATTCCGGCAATTCCTGACCAAAGCAGCGCTGGTAGAACTCGGCGACCAGGGGACGCTCGAGCTCGTCGCATTTGTTGAGGAATGTGAGCCGGAACGCAAAGCCGACGTCTTTGAAGATATCGGCATTCTCCGCCCAGGTGATGACCGTGCGCGGGCTCATCACGGTCGAGATGTCGCCGTTCATGAAGGCGTTGCGGGTGAGGTCGGCGACGCGCACCATCTTGCTGACGATGTCGCGACCAGCGTCGGTGCGATAGTGCCTCGCCTTGGCGAGGACGATCTCAACCTCGTTGTCGTGGGGCAGATAATTCAGGTTGGTGACGATCGACCACCGATCCATCTGGGCCTGATTGATCTGCTGAGTGCCGTGATAGAGCCCGGACGTGTCGCCGAGGCCCACCGTATTGGCGGTTGCGAACAGCCGGAATGCGGGGTGCGGCTTGATGACCCGGCTCTGGTCAAGCAACGTCAGCCTTCCTGAGGACTCCAGCACGCGCTGGATCACGAACATCACGTCAGGGCGACCGGCATCGTATTCGTCGAACACCAGCGCGACATTGTGCTGATAAGCCCACGGCAGAATTCCGTCGCGGAATTCTGTGACCTGCTGGCCTTCGCGGATCACGATTGCATCTTTGCCGATGAGGTCGATGCGGCTGATGTGACTGTCGAGATTGACGCGCACGCATGGCCAGTTGAGCCGGGCTGCCACCTGCTCGATATGCGTCGATTTTCCTGTGCCGTGATACCCGGTCACGATAACACGGCGATTGCGGGCAAACCCGGCGATGATCGCGAGGGTGGTCGGACGGTCGAACCGATAATCAGAATCGATATCCGGCACATGCTCGTCCGGCTCGGCATAGGCTGGCACTTCCAAGTCGGTATCGAATCCGAACATTTGGCGCACGGATACCTTTATGTCAGGCAGCGGCGCGAGCTCGGTTGCGGCAATCATCGGTCCTCCGTGTTCAACCCGGGATCAATAAGCGAATGCTTAGGACCTCGACGGGCACAGGGCGCGTGTCCCATACAAACGCCCGAAATCCACTAAATCACGAATTGGCACCCGACACGCGGAATCGGCGAGGCGCGGGCAGATCGCAGCCGGCGGATCGCATGTCGCTATTAATTTAACAGAAAGCCGACGCGAGGCGGAAGCCATCATCTCGGCCTAAGGCCGAAGTTATCGACCGGTCCTCTTCACGGGCCGCGCCATGATCACCGACGTCCTGACCATATATTGGGTCATCGTGATGAAGCGCAATGCGGGCAGGCTCCCCCAAAAGCAATGCAGTTCGCAGGACTTGCGAGCGAGCCCCGGCACCTTCAGCAGGAACCGGTCCTCTTGAGATAATTATAGGCCTCGATGATCTCTCGCAGCTTATCTTCCGAGGTGCGGTCGCCGCCATTGGCGTCGGGATGATGGCGCTTCACCAATTCTTTGAACCGCGCCTTAATTTCAGGGCCGGACGCGCTATCCTCAAGCCCAAGCGCGTAGAGCGCCTTGCGTTCACCATTGCGCACGGTTGGCCACTCAGCCTTAGCGCGAGATTGTGCCGCACCTGCGGGCGGGGCGCCAAACTCCCGGAGGACATCGAACGGATCCGCTGTGCCGAGGTCAGCGTCGAAAAACCGGCCGACCCTTCCCTTGGCGCCCCTATTGCCGCCGATCGTTCCCATGCGCCAGGTCGGAAGGTGCCCGGTGAGTGCGTCCTTCTGAAATCGCGCCACCGCGTCATCGCTCATCCCAGCGAAGAAGTTGTAGGACTGGTTGTACTCACGAACGTGGAGCAGACAGAACCGCCAGTATTCGTGCTCGCGATTGCGACCTTTAGGCGCGCGATAACTCGCCGGCTCGGTGCAGTTCGGCCAGTCGCACCGGTGCTCCGCCTGAAGCCGGCGATCCTCACCGGGCTTGACCCGGATGCGATCATACAATGGTGAGTCGAACTTCATTGCTTATTATGCGGAGGATTTAGGGCATTACGCAAGCTTGACAGATTTGATGGAACATGCTTCGCGTCGGCGCCAGAGATGCCGGGACCTCCCGATGCGCATGCAGGAAGCCATTTTAAGGAAGCTGACCGAAACCTTTGCTCCGCTGAGCTTGAAGGTGCTCGATGAGTCCCGCCAACATGAAGGCCATGCCGGACATCAACCCGGCGCAGAGACGCATTTCAGAATTTATATCGTAGCTGGCGCGTTTCGCGGAAAGAGCCGGATCGCTCGTCATCGCATGATCAACGAGACCCTCGCTCACGAACTCAAGTCCGGTGTCCATGCGCTTGCCATCCACGCCGCCGCACCGGATGAGGGATTGTCAGCCTAGACACCCGGTCGCAAGGGTGAAAGCGGCAGCGCCGGACCACCGGCGCGGCTTCGGCCGGCGCTGCGCCCTGGCAGAGCACCGGAACCGGCAGTGGCGCACGCGACCTCAGCAGGACTGCACCTACGCGCCGTATTCGGCAGTTCCATGCTGCTTTCGCCAGCCGCCGAACAACCACGTCCCGTAGACGCCGGCTAAGACGCAGGCGAGCCCGAACCAGGTGAGGGCGTAGCCGAAGTGATTATTCGGCAGGCTCGGGTGCAGGCGACCGGTGCGGGGAAGGCCTCCCGGCGGATCAGGGCTTTCCAGTTCCACATAGAAGGGCGCGACGCTGACGCCCTTCGCGGCGGCGATGGCGTTGGAATCACGAGAAAACCAGATGTTGCGGGCCGGCTCGCCGGCGGGCGTGAACAGGCCCGGCAGCTCAGGCCAGCGCAGCACGCCAACCATGTTGATCGCACCCACGACCTCGCTGTCCGGCCGGGTCGCTTTATCCTGCTTGCCGTCCGGCACAAAACCGCGATTGACCATGACCAGGACGCCGCCGGCGAGCCGGGCAGGCGTAAACACCCAGTACCCCGGGCCGCCCGTCGTCTCCCGCAGGCTCGAGCCGCTGGTGTAGACCAGAGCTTCCCGGTCGTTGAGAAATTCTGCGGTCATGGCGACCCGCTGGAACTCGTCCGCCGTCGCGGTCAGGCGGGGCCACGTCGAGGGTGCAGGAACTGCGATGGGGGGCGCTGACAGCCGCTCCTTAATTGTCGCGATCAGCCCCTCCTTCCAGGCCTTGCGATCGAGTTGCCACCAGCCGAGCGAAACCAGAACCGCAAATGCTGCGGCGGCGGCAAGGCTCGGCACCAGCACAGACGCAGGCGCCCCATCACGCGCCCGATCTGTGCTCAAGACGCCCCTCCGCGGCTTTGTGGTGATACTGCAAGGCAATCAGCAGGCCCTTCATTGGCCGCAGCGGCCCGAGCGTGGTCAGCAGAATCAGCGGCCCCCACAATGCGGCATGGAGCCAAAACGGCGGTTGATAGAGAACCTCCACGATCAGGGCGCTGCCGACGACGATAAAGCCCGAAAGGAATATGACGAACACCGCCGGGCCATCCCCGGCGTCGATAAAGCCATAGTCAAGCCCGCACACCTCGCAGCGCGCCGGCAACCCGAGAAAACCGCGGAACAGCTTGCCCCGGCCGCAGCCCGGGCACCGGCACATTACCCCGGCAAACAGCGGCGATACCGAGTGACGGGTGCGCTGATCCGACATCGAACTCCTCGCAAAAGCATAAAGCCCAAAACCGCTGCGCCGGTTGCCTAGGCAGGAAAAAAACCGCCGACACGCAAGCGCGTCAATGACCGGCGCCGGGGACGTTGAAAGAGTTCGCTTCGCTCACCCATCACTCTGTCAGCCTCAATGACCGGCTGCCCCGGCGCCCCAAACATATATGCAGGCGAACAGGAATAGCCACACCACATCGACGAAATGCCAGTACCAAGCGGCGAATTCAAACCCGAGATGCTGCTTGGGCGTGAACTGACCGGCGATCGCACGAATGAGGCACACGGTCAGAAAAATCGATCCGATGATCACGTGGGCACCGTGGAATCCGGTCGCCATGAAGAAGGTAGCGCCGTAAATGTGGCCTGCGTAATGAAACGGCGCGTGCATATACTCATAGGCCTGGATGCAGGTGAACGAGACGCCGAGCGCAATCGTAAGAACAAGACCCCATTTTAGCCCGTTACGGTCATCGTGGAGCAATGCGTGGTGGGCCCACGTCACTGTGGTGCCGGAAGTCAACAGGATTAACGTATTGAGCAGCGGCAGGTGCCAGGGGCTGAAGGTCTCGATTCCCTTTGGCGGCCAGACGTGGCCGATGAAATCAGCGCGCATGACCTGGTGGATATCGGTCGGAAACAGCGCGGTTGAAAAATAGGCCCAGAACCATGCCACGAAGAACATCACTTCGGAGGCGATAAAAAGAATCATGCCATAGCGGTGGGAAATCTGCACCACGCGCGTGTGATAGCCGCCGTGCTCAGCCTCGTTCACGACATCGCGCCACCATGCCAGCATGGTATAGAGCACCCCGATGGCGCCCGCGCCGAACAGATACGGAGCGGCCGTGAAGGAGTGATGCATCCAGGTGATCAAGCCGACTGCGAGCATGAATGCCGAGATCGAGCCGACAGCCGGCCACGGGCTCGGATCGACCAGATGGTAGTCGTGGTGAGGTTTCGCGTGGGCGTCGGCCATTTCAGTCTCCCTCCGGCGCAACGCGGCGCCCGTTCTGTTAAATCTTGCGCTCGGCGCCCGCCGTTGTACGGTCTGCCGCCGGCCGATCCTTCCCCGCAAGCGAAGGCGTCTTGGGGTCGGACCCGCGTGCCGCTACGGCAGGCGAGGGCACACGCAGCGGAAAGAACGTATAGGACAGCGTTATGGTGTTGAGGTCGTCCTGCTCGGCATCCTGCATCAGTGCCGGATCTACATAGAAGACGACCGTCATGTCGCGCTTCTCGCCAGGCGCAAGATGCTGCTCGGTGAAGCAGAAGCAGTTTATTTTGGTAAAATAGGCGCCTGCCGTCGCCGGTGTCACGTTATAGGCCGCCTGCCCTGCGGTTTCGCGCTCCGACAGATTCGTCGCCTTGTAGAAGACCGTTACCACTTCACCAAGCTGGGCCTCGATCGAGGTGCGCTCCGGTTCGAATCGCCACGGCAACCCGGCACCTATATTGGCGTCAAATCGCACCGTGATCTTGCGATCCGATATTTGCTGCGGGGCTGTGCTGGCGACCTGCGGAACGCCTCCAAAGCCAGTTGTCCTGCAGAACCAGCTGTAGAGCGGCACCGCCGCATAGGCCATACCGACCATGAATACCACAAAAACCCCGCACGCCGTTGCGATCAAGATGTCGGATGGCGGACGTCGGATGGCGGACGACGGATGACGGACCGCACCGGGCGTGGTGCGCTCTTGCTCATCTGTCGTCGGTTGCGGAATGTTGGTCATGCCTGACATTTTGTCGTCCGTCACCTGTCATCTGCCTAAAGCGGCCGCTGCAGCACACCCGGGCCGAGCTTGATGATGGTAACCGCGTAGAACAGAAGCACAAGCGCTCCGAGTGCGAGCGCGATGGCGACCGACCGCGAGCGGCGGCGGCGCTTCTGCTCCTCAGTGAGCACGATGCCCTTCTCGCTGTCCTTAGCGTTCATGCCGGCGCCTCACAGGAAAACGCGGCCGGGTCCGCCCAGCCAGTGATCGATCAAAAGCGCCGCGAACAACACGAACAGATACACGATTGAAATGCCAAACAACCGTTTCGCGGCGCGCACGCCCTCCGCTCCGTCGCCCGCCGCCGTGATCCGCGCGGCCTGCGCGATCATCGTGCCGCCGGCCACGACGGCGGTCACGCCATAAAGCGGGCCGGAACAACCGAGCAGCCACGGTGAAGCACCGACCGGCGCCAGCACGAAGGAATACAGCAGGATCTGCCGCCTCGTCTCGGCACAGCCGGCAACCACCGGCAGCATCGGGATTCCTGCGCGGGCGTACTCCTCCGCGCGCCATAGCGACAGCGCCCAGAAGTGAGGCGGCGTCCAGAAGAATATGATCAGGAACAGCAGCAGAGATTCGAGGCTGATCGTGCCGGTTGCGGCCGCCCAACCGATCACTGGCGGCAACGCCCCGGCAGCGCCGCCGATGACAA
>JASHRR010000005.1 GCA_030037185.1 Xanthobacteraceae bacterium
GGCGCAGCCGTCCCCGGAGCCCGTTTTCCAGAGTTCATCCGTGAGAGGTCCCCACGCCGGCAGCGCAGGTGTGAAAGGGAAGAACGATGGACGCGATGCATGAGCGGGGTGCCGGTCTTGATGTGCACAAGGAGACGATCGTCGCCTGCGTACGGATCATGACCGGCGGCAAGGCAACTCGGGAGTGCCGGAGCTCGACTCGACGACGTCCGGTCTCCAGGCGTTGCTGAGCTGGCTGACGGAGAGCGGGTGTACCCATGTGGCGATGGAAGCGACCGGGGTTTTTTGGAAGTCGGTATGGACACTGCTGTCCGGTTAAAGCTATAACAAATTCAATTGGTTAGGTGACGTGGGCATTTCGAAACTGTCGTCGACGTCGAGAAAGGCGCTTGAAATCTGGATTTTCTCGAAAGGGCGGACCGATAAAATCTGTAAAAAAGTGTAGAGCGAGATTTCGAGCGCCAATTCCTTCTTGATGATTGCGACCAGGACGTAGACACTCACCGCGATCCAGATTTGCGTCTTCACAGCATTCTCCGATGTCCCGTAGAAATGCTTGATCCTCAGGTTCTGTTTGATCCATTTGAAGAACAGCTCCACTTGCCATCGCTTTTTGTAGAGCGCTGCGATTGTTTTTGCAGGTAGTGCAAAATTGTTTGTCAGGAACACGAGCCGCTTGTTTGTGTCTGGATCACAGAACCGAATACGCCGGAGATGCTCGGGATAGTCTTGACCGGTGTAAAATCCGTCGAGAGCGATGGATTGATCTGCCATGATGCCGGCGGATTTGTCGACCGGATGCGAGTAGACGCGATGATAGTTCATATTGCTTTTGGCGCGTGTCACGAAGAACGCGTGGGCGGCATGGAACACGTGCAGTCTTCGAAAATCGACGTAGCCACGGTCCATGACATAGATGGATCCGGCTTCCGGTGCGATCAAATCCAATGCCAGTGCATCGCCCATTTTACCGTTGGAAACATGGATAAAGCTGGGGATCGGGCCACGCAGGTCGAGCAACGTATGCATTTTGACGGCCGACTTGGTGCTTCGAAAATCGGCCCACGGAAACAACGAAAGACACAGATCGATCGTGGTGCTGTCGAGTGCGTAGACCGTATTATCAAGATCGAGCCCTATGTCATCGTCGGCGTAGAGTTTACGCGCGCGGCGGATCAATATAGCGGCGAGATCATGCCACATGCGCCAATCGCGTAACTCATTCGCATCGGCCAGCGTCGACTTCGCAACCGGACTACGGAATCCCATGCCATACAGCTTTGATGGCTGCGCACCCAGACACGACTCGATGTCGCGCAAGCTTTCCCTGAAGGTCAACTGCGCAAATGCCATCGCACGAAATTGCTCCGTGCAACGAAATTTACGCACGCGAAGATCGCCATCATACTTCGCAACCAAACGACCAAAACTGGTCCACGGAACAAAATCCATGACCTGCGAAAACAGCGTTCGGCCAAAGTTCACGGTGGCGCTCCCGATCGGAAAAATCGGGAAAATTACCACCGATTCGTCAAACGGCGTTCAAATCGACACCAAATGAAATCAGCATCAACTTGTTGAATAAGAATGGAAATTCCGGATATGATCCTCACTTAACCGGACAGCAGTGCAAAGCGCCAGCCAGTTCACACCGCACATCGCAGCGACCGCCGACAACGGCACACGCTTGTCGTCACACCAGGCCGGCGACGTGATCAGGCGCAGAAAACGCAAGAATGTCACGCGACGGAAGGAACCCGCGGCGGAGCATAGATGCTCGCAAACACATAGTCCCCCATGACGAGCGCGATCCGCCGCCCGTACCGCCATCGGCTTCGGCGCGTATAGCTTGAACTTCGCCGCGGCCTTCTCGGCCTCACTGGCGGCCTCGACCTCGCCAATCCATGTTTGCCTAGCGGCGAGCTTGTAAATGCTCCAGCGAGGCGGCAGTGGCGGCGATTGCGGCTTGCGAGGCATGGCCGGCAGTATCGGACCCGAGCAAGCAGAGTAGCAACGGCGTCCGCTCTGCCAGGTCTTTCAGCGCGCATATCCCGACACCGCCGGCAATTTTCTTTTTTGGGGGGTGGACCGGATGGGGGGCACCCACCGCGCTGCCGGCCGGTCCATCGGGCGCGCGCGCACACGCGGGCGCGCGCGTACCACCCCCCGGCCGAGTTGCCGATCGACGAAGACCGCTCCACGAGGCAAGCTTGACAACACAGGTGGCCGATGGCCGCCCGCTAGGTGCGCGCGCATAGGCCCGCCTATTCTAGGAAACGAGATCGGTGTCCCAACTCCTCCCTGTCCATGAGCTCATCCGCCGGCTGCGGCTGCATTCCACGCGCCGCGGCAACATCAAGGCAATCGCCGGAATGGGCGAAATCGATTACTACTACTTCCGCCAAATCGCGCACGAAGGCAGAATGTCAGTACGCATGCAGGCACTCCTCTCCGACATCCTAGGAAGAGTCGATCGCGGCGAAGTCGCAATCAGACTGAATCCGCCCACAACAGACAAGGACAACGCAAACAAGCTCGTGATCGAGGAGCGGCCAGCCGATGCGCCCCACTTCCAGCGCCGCATCGTCCGCGCCGACGAATACTGCCGCTGGGCACGCTGCAGTGCCTGCGGCGGAACCCATTTCTCGCCGCTCAGACGCACCCTGTCGCACAAAACGACCGCTATCACCTATTACGCCTGCGACGGCTGCGTCGACACGCCGGATCGCGTCATGATGGGCGACCGCAGTTCAACTTGACGAGCCCGCCCCAGTCAAGCGAGCAGCCGTTGCACCTGCAGTGCCTGCCACCGGCCCTGTGTGTACCGAAAATCTCATCCGAGTTGATGACGTGACGGAATCGCTTAAGCTGGCGGAATGATCGGGCTTCTGTATTTCGTCCTGGCTGTCTTGACCGCGCTAATCAAGTCGAAGATGAGGCTTGAGGCTGAGAACGCGGTACTTCGGCATCAGTTAACTGTTTTGCGGCGCAGGCTCCAGGGCCGTGTCCGGCTCACGACAAGGATCGCCGATTGCTGATCGTGCTTTACCGCTGGTTTCCGTCGATCCTTCAGGCTCTGACCATCATCCGTCCTGAGACACTCATCCACTGGCACCGCTCTGGCTTTTGCTGCTATTGGCGCTGGAAGTCGCGATCTTTGGGAG
>JASHRR010000672.1 GCA_030037185.1 Xanthobacteraceae bacterium
AACATGATCAATGCGACGCTTTATGAGCGACTCGGCTACAATTTCATCCGCGACATAGCGCCGATCGCAACGATCGGGCGCGGAACGCTGGTGATGGAGGTCAATCCGTCGCTGCCTGTCAAAACCGTGCCGGAGTTCATCGCCTACGCCAAGGCCAATCCGGGCCGTATCAATATGGCTTCTGGCGGTAATGGCACCTCGCCCCATGTATCAGGCGAGCTGTTCAAGATGATGGCCGGAGTCGACATGGTGCACGTGCCCTATCGCGGCGTCGCGCAGGCGATTACCGACCTCATTGGTGGGCAGGTGCAGGTGATGTTCGACACCACTGCGGCCTCGATCGGTTACATCAGAACCGGCCAGTTGCGTCCGTTGGGGGTGACGTCCGCGGTGCGGTTGCAAGCGCTCCTCGGGGTTCCGGCGATTGCAGAATTCGTACCCGGTTACGAGGCGAGTGCGCTCAACGGCATCGGCGCCCCTGTGGGTACGCCGGCCGAAATCATCGATCTCCTCAATCGCGAAATCAACGCCGGCCTCGCCGATGTTACGATCCGGGCACGGCTCGATGATCTTGGCATCATCGTACTGGCAGGCTCGCCGACTGATTTCGTCAAGCTGATTGCCGCGGAAACCGCAAAATGGTCCAAGGTAGTCAAGTCCACCGGCATCAGGGCGGAGTAGAAAAGACACGCCGCTGGCGGTCGCAGAGCTTCGCTCCTACCAGGTGCTGTCTCAAGGACGCGTGGGTCCGACACGGCATCGAGAAATTTTGGTCTTCAGTCCGACGCAGCGGGGTAGCGATGTTATCACGACA
Source organism: Xanthobacteraceae bacterium (assembly GCA_030037185.1). Next base: position 815 of record JASHRR010000672.1, read on the forward strand.
CCGGATACCCAGTCCGACTTAGCCCACCGGTACTTGTCCATTATCGCGGTTTAGATCGGTGGGCGGCTTCTGATCACTCGCCAGCAGTGGTCGATATTCGATGCCGCCGATCTCGTCCTTGAAGGTGCGTTTGGCCTTGGCGACGATTGCTGGATTTTCAGGCATTCCACGATCGCAGCCGCCGTCACTTTGGCACCAGCGACTGCGCCTTTGTGATCAATCGAGGTGGCGAGAGGAACGCCGGCGGCCCAATGGTGGAAGTTGATGTGCGGACGCTCGCCGGAAAATAGAACTTCACCATCGGTACTTCCCAGGAGATGTCGCCGGCATCATTGGCGGCAGGCTTCTGCACCGCTGGACCTTTCAGTCCGTCGATCGTGTGCTTAAGCCCTTCGACCGGGACCTTCGGCACGCGCGAGTTCGTCCTCCTCCTTGGTCCAGGGCCGGGACGCCGACCCTTTCGATCCCGCGCTGGAAAAGCTCAGCGCGCGTGCGATTGCCGCGCACCGGCCACACCGCGCTGAGCACGTCGACCGAAACGTGTTTGTCATGAGCGCCGCGCCCTCGGCGATCTTTTTGCCTGCTCGAACAAATTGAGCTTTCCGCACTGGAGTCGCAAAAACATCCACCATACGGCAGCGGTGCGCGGGATCACGTTCGGCTGGTCGCCCCCATTGGTGATGACGCGCAGCGCCCGCGTGGTTGGCGTCATGTGCTCGCGAGCCCCATGTCCATGAGCACGACGCGTCGAGCGCGGCCCTTCCACGGCGCGACACCCGCATGCGCAGTCTCACCACGGAAGGTGAAGCTCGCCCACACCAGCCGCCGAGCAGCGTGATGAACAATGAAAGTTGCTCCAAAGTTACAGAACTGGGAATTCCCTGAGGTCGAGTATAGGTGGACCTTGTGGGGGAGCATCAGCCGGCGGTTTTGATCGGGCTCATCGCCGGCTCCGCTTTCACAACTGAGCTCATACGGAACGCCACTAGAGTAGCCACCAAACCGCAGGCAGCAGCAAACATCAGCCACACCCCGGCCACGGCGCGATTGTCGGTGACGTAGATCAGATACGTGCTTATAGCGGGGGTGAACCCGCCAAACAGCGCAGTGGCGAGGCTGTAGGCTACGGAAAAGCCCGCTGTGCGCACATGCAGCGGCACGATCTCGATCAATGTGACCACCATCGCGCCGTTGTAGCTGGCGTAGATGAACGAGAGCCACAGCTCGACCGCAAGCAGCCTGGCAAAGGAAGGCGCGCCGACCAGCCACAATAGTGCGGGATAGGCGGTCAAGATCATCAACGTCGTGAACGTGATCAGCACCGGCTGTCGACCGATGCGGTCGGAGACCGCGCCCATTACCGGGAGCCAGAATAGATTGGAGATGCCAACGCATAGCGTCACTATAAGGGTGTCGATATTGCTGAGTTTGAGGACCTCGCGGCCATAGGTCGGGGTGTATGCGGTAATGAAGTAGAACGAAACCGTGGTCATAGTCACCAGCAGCATGCCGATGATGACGATCGGCCAGTTTTGTCCGAGCCGCAGCAGGATTTCCCGGGGCTTGGGATGGTTGGTTGCGTGACGGCGCTGCTCGAACTGCTCGGTTTCCTCCAGCGAGCGTCGGAGGATGAACAGGAGCGGAATGATCAGGCAGCCGATGAGGAAGGGAATGCGCCAGCCCCAAACCAGCATCGACTCGGGAGGGATGATCTCGCTCAGCAGCACACCAAGGAGCGCGACGAAGACCACCGCGACCTGCTGGCTGGCGGACTGCCAGCTGACGTAAAAGCCTTTATTTCCCGGGGCCGCGATTTCGGCCAGATACACCGAGACACCGCCGAGCTCGACGCCCGCAGAGAAACCCTGGATCAGCCGCCCAATCACCACGATGAGAGGCGCCAAGGCGCCGAGCGTCGCATAGCCTGGAACCAAAGCGATGGTTATCGTTCCGATGGCCATGAGCCCGAGGGTCAGCATCAGTCCGGCGCGGCGTCCGTAGTGGTCAATGTAAGTGCCGAGGAAAATCCCGCCCAGCGGGCGCATCAAGAAGCCGGCCCCGAAGGTCATGAAGGCCAGCATGAGCTGGGCAAACTCGCTACCAGTGGGAAAGAACGCTCTTCCGATCGCGGTCGCGTAGTAACCGAAGACGAAAAAGTCGTACATCTCAAGAAAGTTTCCACTCGCAACGCGCACAATGGACCAGATCGTCTTTCGCCTGTCAGAACTCGTCATTGTCCTCATTTTGTCCTCAGTATTGCGGCGATGAACTAATCTAGACCACGGCGGCGCACTGTTCCTGCGGCATTATTGCTTGCAAAAAGCACATTCGGTGGCGCGACCAGCCGGACGACCGGTGCGAAATCATTCAACACGTCGTATTGAAGCGAACAGAAGGCGCCGTTCAGCACATTCGTGCCGATGGTACCGATGCTGATCGTATAACCATCGGACCGCGCACGGGCGGCTCGGCCAGTGCCGATGCCCCCGTCCGCTGCGCCGACGTTTTCGATGATGATGCGTTGTCCAAGCGCGTTTCTCATTGCGTTCGGCCACGGGTTGCCCGACAACGGAGGTGATCCCGCCCGCAGCATACGGCGCATCGTGATCGATTTCGATGGATAGGTCTGCGCTCTTGCGACGCGCGAGACGGCCGGCCACGCGACACTAAACGCGGCCAAGCGCAGGAATTTCCGACGTGCAAGTTTCATCGCGCCCTCGTGCAGACCGCGTACATCAATGTCATCGAGAGCAAGCCGCCGCTTAGAAATCCGGCTTGTTCGCGCGTGGGACCTCGGTGTCCTTTCCGGCATAGTATTCATGCATATTCTCGGCGCAGACAAACTCATCCCAATCGGTCACCAAAGGGTGCCGATACGTTATGGTCGCCGACCAGGGGGTTGTGAAGGCGCCGGCATCCTCGACGGTGAAATGGAGCTGCAGCCCTTTGCCCTTGTAGTTGGGATCGGGCGCAAAGCCTGCTCCGGGTCCGGGCAGTCGAAAATTCTCCCTTGCGCCGCGTTCTTGCGCTTCTTTCGCAGCTTCGTAATCGAGGAGCCGATAACGTTCCACCACGTGCAAAGCTTCTGTGTACGGCGTGCCAAACTGATCGACCACGGCTAGCGGTCGGTCGGCCTTGATCCCAACCGTATCTACCACCAAAGTGTCGCCCTCGTAGTGGCCGACGGAATCCCCATACCAGGACGGTGTCACCTGCGCGGGATGAGGCTGATTCATGCGGACGCGGCGGACCTGATTGTCGTCGTGGTAGATGATCGTGATCCTACCCGGCTCTTCGAGCATCTGCATTCCAAAATTCCAGAAAATGAATGGGACGGCTTCGGGGTAACACTGGCTGCTCGGGAGCGGGGTGCTGACGCCGCTCAACTCGCCTTCGTGGTTCTTCTTCACAACTTCAGCCGCCCAGGGCTTCAAGATGGGATTGCTGTAATCACCGAGATACAGGTTCGGATTGCTTACGAGAGGAGCCTCCGTACCCGGCGGGAGCGGGCCATCTGTACCAAAAGCTTGTTTCACTCTGGATTTGTTCAGCACTGGCCCCGGCCCCGACAGCGGCGGTTCGAAGGTGCAACAGAATGGATAGCCCCACGTGCCGGAGAAATCCGGGATTGGGGCCCTCCCTTGGCTCGGCTCCTGTGCGAACGCCGCCGATGAGAATAGGGCTGCGATCGTGGCGACGATCAATGTCCGCATGATTATTCCTCCCGTTAGCCCGGCGGCCAAGTCAATCATGGAATTTTGAATGTCGCCCACCGCAGGCACAAACCGCCGTTTGCTTCACAGGACTCCGGCACGCCCCGCTGGCAGCTCAGGATTGAACTTTACACCGAATTTTCTGCGCGTTCGAAGGGAAATGGATCGACCGCTTTTGGCCCCCCTCTGCGTGCGACAGGAAATCTGGCAAAGAACAGGAGGTGAAAGTCCGGAGCAGCCAGCAAGGCTGCAGATCTAGGAGGTGGGAGACCTCTGCCGTCAATTGCCCATTCGGACGGCTAGCATATCCGATGCGCGGGGAGGTAACGAACCGCGTTCTGCTCGGACATAAACGCCACGGCCGCACTGGAATCCAGAGTGGACGCCGGCGGTGGGAACGACTTGGGTGGCAGCAAACTGGGAGGCCTGAACATTAGTGAATGACTGCAGCCGCGTACCAACCGCAGAGTGAAACACAGGATCTAGGTATGACGCATGAGCCGAGCGGTGAGGACTGGGTAATGCCGGTCTAAGTCGTGCACGTTACGTCTTCCCAAGAGGTAACACCTCGAGGGTGCGAAGGGGCGCTCGGTCATGACGGGCAGTCGGGGTGTCGCTCATGCCGGACTCTGTGCCGGCGTAATTAGACGACACACGGCTGCCGAACTTGCGCGCCCAGGGCGTACGGGAGTGAGCGCTTAAGCCACGGCGAGTCGGGGAAGGTCGGACAGGGACATGGTATCGCCAACCGGACTCGCCAGATACGACCGTCCGGGATGACACGGGGGGGGCGTACGGAAAGCTAAACGGCACGTAAAGCGGAAACGCCGATAGCGTCAGGAGGGCAGGAGAGGAGGATGGTCATGTGATCCGAAACCTTTCGTAGTGATCCAGAGGGTTCGACACCCTCCCGGTAAAGGCCAGCCAGCCGGCCGGAAGCCAGCCTTGCGCGTGAGTGGCAACACAAAACGCGTAGCGTCAGGATGCCAGGAAAGGAGAATGACGAACAATCTGAA
>JASHRR010000673.1 GCA_030037185.1 Xanthobacteraceae bacterium
TGCTGGCCAGGTACGGCCCGCCAGATACGGCGTAGGCCCGCCTATTCTAGGAAGCGAGCATGGATGCGATGGCCGCGGCGGAATATTGCTTGCCTGACGGCGTCACGTAGCCCTGAGTCTCGAGCTCCTTCGCGACATCGCGCAGCGACGCCCGCTTGTCCCGGCCTTTGATCTCCTTCGCCAGCTTGACCATGCCGGGATCGCGCTCGGCGTAGGACTTGCGGCCTTCGCACTTGCCTTCGTTTCGACGCTTGCGATCACGAGCGCCTTTCAACTTGGCGACTGTCATCGCCTTGTCGAACTCGGCGACGGCGCCAAGGATTTGACGAACGAGTTTCGACGTTGGACCGTCGTCCAGAAACGACGCAGGACTGTCCGTCGCAATGAGCGCGATTCCCAGGTCCCGTAACATGGCAAAACCAACCTCTTGCACCATCAAGTCGCGGGCAAAGCGGCTGGCGGTTTCAACGATAATGGTTCGCACGCCATTGCCGGCGATACGGGCGAGCATGGCACCGAAGCCAGGACGGGTTTCGATAGCGTCGACACCTCTCACCGCGGCGTCGTAAAACCAGTCAACCACGGTGTAGCCTGCGGCCTTGGCGTATTTCTCGATGGCGAGGCGCTGCCGGGTCTCGCTGTCCTTGTCTTCGCCAACGTTTGCGGCGCTCGAAGTCCGCAGATAACCGACAGCCGGAACCAATTTCCCCTTGCCCGCCACTGGCTTATTCCTTTTATTGCACTGCACCCGTACGGCATTCTCAAGAATACAGTACAAACGCGGCAGATTCTCAATCGAGACCGGAAAGGCGCGAGGCCGGTCATGCCGAGCGGGCACGTCTTTGCAGTCTGCGCTTCGATTAGGCTCGCCAACCGATCGCATCGAGGCTCCGTCTTATGCCTGACTGGCGTTTCGGCGAACGGGCGGTGAACGCAGGCTTGAAAACGAGGGTCGAACCGTGACTTCTCGACCTTGGGTCGCAAATTCATATTAGTGAACGAGAGGTGTTATTCCGCCGGTTCCTGCCGCATCACTCTTGTCAATGAAGGCAAAGACTTAATAAATCTCTACCGCCTCTCCCGGCACCTCGCGCTGCGCCACAAAGGAGCTGCCGGGACATCCCGGCCTGTTTACATATACGCTCTGGCTGGCCGCTTGCCCGCCTAGCGCCCTGACTGGCGTCGGCTTGGGGGTGATCCTCCCTTTTGGGGGGGCCCGATCGAGCTCTCAGATCCTGGCCGCCAGCTGTGTCGCCCTGGCCGATGATCACCGTCTCCTGTTGGCTCCGCCGCTGCCTGAAGTCCGCCTGGAGGCGATCCCACGGAATGCTGAGGCGCCCGTCACGACGTGGTTGAGGTTTACGAAGGTGTTGCTCCTACCTCGTACGAACCATTGTTGCTTCCCCTTTGCGGGGTTTGCGGCTTTTGCGGGGTTTCTGTAGAGGCTTCACACGCGCGCGAGGGGTGTAAAACGGAGGTTGGATAGGGCGGTTTAACAGGGTGACGGGCCCACTGCTTGGCGTGCCGAACCACGCAAACCACGCAAACCCCGCATCAGAGGGTCGCCACCCAGAACCTCGCAATCTTCTCGTGCTCGTCCTTCCTGGACTTGAGTACGAGCGTCTTGGCGCCGTGACGGACGGCCTCCCCGACATGGATTTTCAACCGCTTCCCGACAGCCTTGGCGGTGACGGGTGCGTCCGGGGGCGTAGTCGGAAACAGGTCGCCGCGCACGATGATGGCCTGGCTCGTGCCGCCCTCCTTGTTCAGGAGGTGAGCGACGTCGGCGGCCTTGAACTCTTTGGCGCCGCGCAGCGCGGCGAATTCCCCGAGCGCCTCGAGCACGTCGCCGAGGCTCGCCGCATCGTCGTCCTCGCCCTCTTGCTCGAGGAACATGTCGGCGAAATCGACGTCCACGTGCAGCTCGTCGAACTCGGGCAGCTCGCTGCGGTCCGGATCGGTCCACGCCATGCACCTGGCGCCGTGCTCGATGGCTGAGCCGACCAGGCGATACCATAGCTTAAATCGCGTCCTCATCGTTGCGTTGCGGGGCAGGCCGAGCGACGGATTGCCCATCAGTACGACATAGAGCGCGCGCAGGATGTCGTGGCGGTGGGCGAGCGTCCATCCGATTGGATCGGAATGCCTGAATTCCCGGTTCTCCGGATCGACACGATCGACGTCGAGCCGGATCTGCAGCGAGCGGGACGCAAGATCGCCCCGCGGCGCGATGTTGTTCCCGGTGAAGGTGATGATGCTGGTGGCCGCGGTGCGGATGGTCTCCGAGGCGCCGAGCCTCCTGTCTTCGTAGTACTTCGAGGTCAGCGCACGCTCGATATGCGGACATGAGATCTGCGCGCCGCGGGGGATGTTGTCGTAGAGAATATAGGCGACGCCGCCGATCAGATAGCTGTGCAACGATTTCCTGCGCTCTTCCTCGTTCGGCGACCACGCCATGGCGATGGTGGGCTGCCCCGTTAGCGCCTCGAACACCATCTTGAGCGCCGTGGTCTTGCCCGAGCCGCGACGGCCGGCGACGACCCAGAACGCGGGCCGCTCGTCGAGGATCGGGCGTTCGATGAACGATAGCGCGAGCGCGATCAGTGCACACTTGCCGGGGAGGTCGGCGGCGACGTCGACGAGCCACTCCTCGACGAGGAACCGCATCGCGTCTCCGACCGCCTGGCGGTCGCATTCTGAGGCCGTCGGCAGCATCTCGACCAGCGCCTTGTCGACGTAGAACGCAATGCCGCGTTTGCGATCGAGGCCGTCGGTGTGGACGAGCTGCGCGTCCGCCGACACGAACGGCAGGCTCGCGACCGCGGCCAGCGTCGGGAGCGCATGGTCGTCGCGTTGCTGGTAGTGGACGACGAACGTCGTGGCGAGATGGACGGTGCGATCATCCTTGGTGAACTCGACGTAGCGCTCGATCAGCTCCGCAGTCTCGGGGACGCTCAACGTGTGGATGCGCCACGCGGGCGGTCCTTCGCCGTCGTCGCCTTCACCCGCCTCGCGTTCGTTCGCGGTCGAGAACGCATGGGTGCCGAGGCTCGCCGTCATGCGCGCCCGCGCCAGGCACCCTTCGAGATTCCTGGCCGGCGGGCTCGCCTCCTGCGACGCCCCGAGCACGCCGTTGAGCGCCTTCATGACCGGCAGGAACTCGGCATCGGCGTCGGGCGCCTCCATGAGAGGCCGCGGGTCGGTACGCTCGGCGAGTCGGCGCTCCCGCGCGTTCCGCCGCTCCTGCTTAGCCCTCGCCTCCCGTGCCGCCTTGAGCTTTCGTGTGATTGCCCGCACGCCGGCGCGAGCGCGCTTCGCCGCGATGTCGATCAGCTCCCCCTCGTCGACCGCATCGACGTCGGCCCGCAGCAGCATGTCGACTAGGACCTGCACCGCTTCGCCCGGGTCCGCCTTCTCGACCGCGGTGCGGATGGCCGCCGCGTCGAACTTGAGCCCGTACACCGTGCGGCCGTGCGCGAAGGAGTGAATCCACGACGTGCCGTCGGC
>JASHRR010000674.1 GCA_030037185.1 Xanthobacteraceae bacterium
AGAGACCCAGTGGCTGTGCGTGCATCGACCCGCCCGCACTCCGCGCCCATTGAGCGAGTATCGTGGCTTGAATAGCTTTCGGTTTGTCTCCCGGCGCGAAAACTGATTTGTCGATGACCGCTTTTCCCTTGCAAGGCTTCTGTCGATGCGTATCAGTCCGTCTCTACTGGTTTCCCAGGAGCGTCCCAGACATCTGCGAACAAAACAATTGATACTCTCCAACCGAACAGAAGGAAGTGATCAATACGAGGATGAGGTAACAAATAGAATTATCATTATATGGCAGGCACTTATTCCATGTTTTATGTCCAGTTAACGGCTCTGGTCAGCACCCGGAGGCGAAGACGGGGGCCGTAGTCCTCCTAACGACAGGCCCCTCTCAGCACACGCATTTTCAGCCTCGCCGTCTACCTGGAACGGGCCGCTTTTCGGATGCAATGGCGATGTTCGCCCGCCCAAACTTAACTCCTGCCTTTACCTGCGCCAGCTCAATGAAAGGCGAGCCATTGCCGGGCACCTCGACCTGGCCGCCAGAGCTCGGCCTGCATCTCATCGCGCGGGCCTATGCGGCGAACATCGGACCCGCGCGACACCGACCGCTAACCCGGACCGACGCCGCCCGGCCGTCAACGCCGTCAGCGTGCGCGCTCAGCACCGACATGGTGACCAAGGCCCGATGGCGTGGCGACTGCCATCCGCGCGGCAGCCTTCGCCTCCGTCGGCGAAGTGCGCCAGCCGCGTCTGCTCGATCTCGGCGCCGGCAGCGCGCGATAACAATCGAAGTTCGGCGCAGCAGCGTCCTGCAGGGCTTGGGCGAGGCTTCCTGGGGAAGCCTCGCCCTGTTAGGCTCCAAACGATACGGCGGCTATTGGGCGGATCGGCTGGCCGTTCGTGGCGGCAGGCGACGATTGTTTAGGCGTCGACCGTCGCACGGCACGTTGCGCGCCTTCGTGGCAAGAGCCGAGTGCAATGACCTTTCGGCGCGTCTGGCGCGAGCCGATGGCCAGCGTCTGCCATGATCCCGATGCATCCCGTGTCTGGCGACCGGCTCTTGCCGGTCCGGAGGCTTCATCTCGGCCTTGAGTTTCGGCGCGACGACGCGCCTCGATGGCGCGGAGTGCTTCCGGCCGTTCGTGTCTTTGGCGACGGGCTCGCGCTCTGCCTTGGTGAAGATTTTCTTCGAGTTCTCTGATCACTGCGGACCTCCAAGGAGGATGAGCGCTGGCAAAGGAAGCTCACGGCGAGCGGATCGCCACCATTACAGGCCCCCCTACCGGGGTGGCGAGGAAGCGCGCGGATCACCGGTGTCGCTGCCTCGTCATTCTCCGTCGCGGCCCCTCAGAAAAAACCTGTGTCTTTTGGGTGAGACTAGCTTACGCAGGGTTTTAAACTGCGCTCTGTTGTAATTGGCGTTCAGTCTCTCCAAGGGTTCGACGACGTCGAACAACACTGCCGAATCGCGTGGTGTTAATGCGCGGGAGAGGGGCTCGGAAAGCAGACCAGCGCGATAAAGATCGGCGATTGCGCCAAAGAAATGTGAGACCCGCCGCCGTGACTCATTTACGGCACGCGTCTCCGGGTTGGTTTCCCATTGCTCTTGCCATTGACTCGCAAAATCCGGGCCTTGCTGCTCTCGCCATGAGCGGAGTTTGCGCAAGTCCTCCAACATCTCGTCGCTTGCATACTGTCGTTGCAGGCTCAGGAATAGCGTCGCTTGCGCGGTCTTGGCCGCATCCTCGCTGGATCGCCGCGAAAACCAGGCGGAGAAGACGGCAGCAACCGCTGCGACACCAGTTCCGGCAGCAATCCAAAGGCCTGTGTAGGATAAATCAATAGCCACGGCGTCCTCTCTGGCGGCGAGCTTGCTGCGTTGCGACCCGGCCCGTCACGCCCCACCGTATCACGTGAATGCTCCGTCAGGAGAGGGGCCGGTCGGCGTCCGCTTCGCAGCTATAGCCATTCAGACCAGGGAAATGGGGAAGGAGTTCGCCGAAGCCGAGGCGCAGAGCACGCGCGCCAGCACCGCCCTCGGAAGCTGCGGTGTCCTGCTCGGCCAGCGCTACGACTGGAAGACCTTTGGCACCTGCGGGAGCTCTACCCGCAGGAGCTCCGTCGGGCGTCGTACGCCATCGGGGGGCGGTGAGGCGGTGCCGCCATCAGAAATGAAATAGGCAACCTTGCCATGCTCTCCGCGGAGCCTGCTCCATGCGCCGCTGGATGGGCCAATGAGTTCCTCGGTCAAGCGGTCTCCCGGTACGACATGGCGTTCGCTGTTCCTGGCTAGATCGAGCGAGATGCAATCGATCATGTTCTCACGGTGTATTGTCACGTAAGCGACACCGGCGTCCCCGTCGAGGCAGAAATCGTCTGCCACGCGCCCCGCTGAGACATGGTCCGGCTCACCACTTGCATCCAGCGTCTCGGATTGACCCCTACACGCATGAACAACTTCTTAGCTGTCGCCATATCGAATTCGTCCACGTCCCTCATCTCAGACGGCACTGTTTGACCGGAATTTCTTCATACCGGCCGAATGTGCCGAAGTCGCATCGTTCGGACATTTCGCGAACCTCGTTGCGGATTCGGGCCAAAATCACTGCGGTCCAATTATGCGGACCGCGACGTGGCCTCATATGTAAATCGTTCTGTTGGCCCCTCCTTTCAGGGACGAATCGCATCAGGTTGGGGTAGGTCGACACTCAATCTGCGCGCCGGCTCAGACTTGTTTTTGCCCAACGAACCCGGTTGACGAATACGGTTTGCCCGCCGGATCGCTGTGCGCGTCGCTTATGGCGAACCGTTGACGACAGGCAAAACCATGCTGATACCATGCTGATTGTCGATCTCGACGAGCTTCCGGATATCAGGTGCCTCACGGGAGATCGCACGATCAGGATCGGTGAAGAAATGAGAAGCCGCCTCACGCGAGGTCATCGAAATCATCTTTCGCCACCCTCGCCGTAACGAAAGCCTGCCTAGCGGAGGATCTCCTAACGACAAGTTCAGAGCGCGGCGCGAGGACGTGGTTTGCTCGCCGACGACGTTGGCTCATATCGTGCTCCCACATGTGCCGATTCGGAACCTAAGCCGCCCGTGGTCCGGGCAGGCTTGCGGGTTTGGTTCCGATAAGTTTGATTCTCGGAAGTAAAAGCGCATGCGGCGCGCTGCTGGGGGCCCCCGAACCAACGCACCAGCGGCCTCGGGGGGCCGACAGATCGACGCCGAGAATTTGCCGCTTGCGACACCACTGAGAGGCACCCTTAGCGATCGGCGCCCAGGAGGCGTTCCCAGACGGCCAGATGGTGTCGTTGTCAGGTGACGGCGGCTTGACGACGCTGACGGGCAATTTCGTCAGCCTCGCGCAACTTAAGCTGCTTGTGAAGGTTGTTGTTTTTAACAACGGCACGCTCGGTTTCCTCGAGCTTGAGCAGAATCCACGGTTTTCTCACGTACGAAACTGAGCCTAACAATCCGAACTTGGCCGCGATGGCGCAGGCGATCGGTATCGCGGCGTTCATGCCACAAATGCGGCCGACGTCAGTGCCGGATTGCGGACGCCCTTGCGCATGACGGCCCGGTTCCTGTCGATGCGGTAGTCGCGCGCACGGAGCTTGCCATGCCGCCGGCGGTCACCATCGAGATGGCGAAAGGCTTCACGCTCTACATGGTGATGGCGATCATGAGCGGTCGTGGCCCGACAGGTCAGAAGAGTTCAGCAGGCGGGGAGGGTCCTTTCCCTCGATCGGCAGCGGCTGGCCGACGCGATCTCGCTTTTCAAGGCGACTAGAACATGGTCCGGACGGCCCCTCGAGGGCATGTAACCACGACCTCGGTCAACTCACGGCAGGCTAGGAGCGAATGACGCCCGCGATCACCGAATTACACGCGGTCGAACCGCACAGCCGTGATAACCATTTGCAGCTTCCGCCCCGGGCAGTCGCTGGCTTGGAACGCAAAGATCTCGATCGGTCAAATTCATCGACCTCCCGGTGTAACCGACAAATGCATCAGGAGATCCGTCGAACTGCGCATCATCCTCACTCAGCTTCGGCCTAGCTATCTGAGCGTGTCATTATGGGACTCCTGTCGGATTTGCAAAGGGAGATTCAAGCAATCTTCCGGGGATCGTGGGAAATTGCCAAAGCGCAAGTTGTTCCCGATCCCTCGACATTCAAACTTTTGAATGAGGCGCGTTGTTTCGACTCCGCGACTGTTTTGTACGTCGATTTGTCTGGAGCAACAGCTTTGGTCAACAATTACAATTGGGTATTTGCAGGGGAGATATACAAGGCGTATCTATCATGTATCACAAAAATCGTTCGCCACCAGGGCGGGGTCATCACAGCCTATGGCGGTGATCGCATCATGGCGGTGTTCATCAATAGCAATCATGCGTCCGACGCTGCTGTCTGCGGCCTCAAGATCAACTGGGCAGTCTTAAAGATTGTTAACCCAGCATTGAAGGTGCAGTATCCTCGAAAGGAATATATCGTCAAACAGGTCGTTGGAATAGACACAAGCGAATTGTTGGCCGTGAGGGTCGACGTTCGAAGCGCGAGTGACTTACTATGGATCGGAAGGGCCGCCAATTATTCAGCAAAGCTTTCGGAACACCGAAATGATGTCCAGACCTGGATTACCGAACAAACATATGCTGCACTAGCCGACTGGGCAAAGCTTGGAGGCAATCCTCCGGAGGATATGTGGACTCGATACAGTTGGACTGGGATGAAGGATATCCCCGTGTATGGCTCGACTTGGTGGTGGTCTCTCGAATAGGACGGAGGCCTACCCAACTGCGGTAATGTCGCGGCTATCTGGCGAAACTCCGCGGTGGCCAATCTGCCCTGGGCGGATTGAGCGCGATTGCTGGCCGCTTTGGGGTGCTGTGCATATCTTTTCCTGATAGGCCCCCCGGAATTTAGCTTAAGCTAAGCTAGACCGATACGCGCCGACCCGAAAACTGCTACGGATGGCCTCTGGTCTTGGCGTCTGGCGAATTCGGGAACACCCGTTCCCAACCGCCGCCAAGCGCCTTGTATAACTGCACGAGGTTCAACGACACCTTGGTGATGCTCGTCACATGTTGCTGCTCCGCCTGCAGTAGCGTCCGCTCCGAGTCGAGCACCCTGAGAAAGTCGCCCACGCCATCGCTGTAGCGCTCGCGCGCGGCGGTGAGCGCAAGGCGGGAATGCTCAATCTCGAGTACCAGCTGGGTCCGGCGCTGTTGTTCGAGCCGATAGGCTATTAGTGCGTTGACGACCTCATGCCAAGCCTGCATGACGGTTTTCTGATACAGAACCGCGGCTTCCTGCTGCCGCACATCGCTTAATTTGAGAGTATTCGTGAGGCGACCGCCGGCAAAGATCGGCACCGTGATGCTCGGCCCGGCCATGTATTGTAGCGAGTTAAGCTCCCAGAGTTTCCTGATGTCCAGCGAATCGAGGCCAATCGTCCCGTTGAGCTGAACCGTCGGATAAAAGGAGGCAACCGCCACGCCAATAGCGGCGGTCGCGGCGTGCAGTTGAGCCTCGGCCGCGCGGATGTCGGGTCGTCGACGGGCGAGTTCGGAGGGGATGCCGACGGGCACACGCGGCGGCGCCAGCGGAACCAGTTTTGGGCGGGCCAGCTCAGCGTGCAGCGCGCCAGGCGGCTGATTTAACAACAACGCCACAGCGTTTATGTATTGGGATTCCAACTGCTCCAACGCTGGAACCTGCGCGCGGATATTTTCGACCTGCGCCGCCGCGTTCTCAACGTCGAGGCCGGGGCTCAGCCCCGTAGCGGCGCGTTCCTGAGCACGGGCCAGGACGTCCTGGGCGACCTTCAAATTTTCGTCAGCGATTCGGATCTGCATCTGGACGCCCCGCAACTGAATATAGTCGCGCGCCAGTTCCGCGAGGCTCGAGACCAGGGCATCACGGCGCTGCTCCGCCGCCTGATCGACTTGGGCATCGGCCGCTTCGACTTGGCGACGGACGCGGCCCCAGAGGTCGAGCTCCCAGGAGGCATCGAAGCCGATGTAGTATTCGTTGAACGGCATTGGAAATAAAGGACCGCTTCTTGAGCCTGGTACAAGGAGATTGATCAGGCCAACGGGCGCCTGTATGAAGGGGCCGTTTACGCTGTAGAGCTCGCGCTGGTATTTTCCATCGCCATTCACGGAGGGGAATTCGGCAGCCGCAACGACGCCCCTTTGAAAACGGCTTTCAGCCAATCGAATCGTCGCGGTCAGTACGTCCAGATTTTCGGTATCGACGCGGCGCTCCAGGTCAGTGAGAATCGGATCACGAAACAGCGCCCACCAACTAGGGTCAGGAGATTGCTGTAACCACGGATCGGTAGGCTCGCCCGTGTACGAGCCCGCCGGCAGTAGCGGAGCCGGCGGAACAAAATCCGGACCGAGTGTGCAGCCGGCAAGCACAGCCATCACCCCTGCATGCGCCACACGCCTTACCGGCGACCACGTCAATAGGATCCGCCAGGACGTCGAGATTTTCGCGGTGCCGAGAGAAATGCGGACGGCACAGGCTACATTGCGCAACATGCAACGCGCGATGCCGTCGCTATTAAGTTCGCGAGTCAAGGTTCCATCGAAAAGAGATATCCGTAACCAACGGTAACCAGTTCAAATTGATTCAGCCAGGATGCTTTGATGCTTTAACGATGAACTCACCGAAATCTTGCGTTGGGAACATGGGTCTGCTTGCTTAGGCCGCGGACGACGAAGTCGCGGATTTCAGCAACGCGGATCTCAACACCAGGAATGGCCACCAGCGCCTTTGCGCCAATCTGCGTCGCACGAGCGCATGACATCATGGGCGCAAAACTACCGCCCAATGTCACCATTTCGGTTCTTGATCAATAACTTACCAGAACGCAATGGTTCGGCCGAGCGCGCCATGGGCACGCCAGTTCGAGCTCGTTTTGCGATCGAGCCGCAGATCTCACCAATCCTGGCACTTATGCACGCGCAAATTTGGGAACGCGGGCTACAGGCGCCGTCAGGACCGACTCTGGTGCAGCCAATACGTCGCCCGCCCGTTTACAAAAATCGCTGAGTCGGATCAATCCTTCGCGGTTTTCGCGAGGGGCAACTTCCTCTAGTCTACTCGGCAAAGCGCGCGCAGCTCTGTCGGGTGATCAAGACCGCGAAAGGACGCGCGGGTACTCTGAGCGGCGTCCGCCACTACAAAAGCACTGCTTCAACCACGATGACACCAGGTTACGGCTGCTGGTTATCAAAAGTGAAACCTCACGATCTGCATCCAGCCACCGAATCTATTGGACGATGGCGGAGAATCGACCTGTACGGTCGCAGTCAGCCCGGCTGCCAATCGCACACCGGCCGGCACATTGTCGATGTGAATGCGCACTGGAATTCGCTGCGACAAACGCACCCAGGTGAAGATCGGATTGACGTTTGCGACGCCTTGCCCGTTGGGTTGGGCGTTGGCAACGTTGATGGCGCGGGCGATGCTCGCCACATGGCCGTGGAGAATCTGATTATAGCCCATCAGCCTGATGCTGGCCTGATGGCCTTCGCGGATTGAGCCCAGGCTCGTCTCCTCGAAATAGGCGTCCACCCAGAATGAATCAGCATCGACGAGGGAGATCTTGTTCGCCCCGACAGTCGCATAGTCGCCCCGCTGAGCCAGAAGATTTGTGACCCAACCATTTACCGGCGAACGGATCTCCGTGCGTTTCAGGTTAACGCGGGCCTGATCCAGATTTGCCATAGCCTGTCGATATTGCGCTTGGGCAACCACGGCGCTGGTCGCAAAGTTCTGCTTTTCCTCTTCCGCCGCCGCCATGGGGGTGAGCTTACGTCGACGTTCAGCCTGTATCAGCGAATTTTTGACATTGGCCTGCGCCTGCTGCAACGCAGCCTCGGCAAGGCTCACCGCGATCTTATAGTCGGTCGGATCGATTCCCATGAGCAGGTCGCCTCTGTGGACAAACTGGTTGTCCGCGACCGGCAGATCGACGATGCGTCCGGCGACCTCCGGCGCCAGCGTAACAACGTAGACGCGTACAGTACCGTCGCGCGTCCAGGGTGAGCCCATGTAGGCGTCCCACGCCGCCCACCCGAGCCCCACAGCAAGCGCCACCGCGACGCACGTGATCAGCATGCGCAGGACGAGCGGGCGCCGAGGTGGTGGCGAACGGAACCTCGCAATCTGCTTATCGGCTTCGCTCGTTTCCAGCGGCGGTTGGGCTTTGGTCGGCAACCCAGCTCCGGCCGTTTTCGCGGGCGGTTCTTGATCGCAGGAGGGCAGTGGCTGTGACGGCGCTGCGTCGGCTTCCTGCCTCCCCGCTTCGCCTTCGGGCAGTTCCTGCCACGACCCTCCAGCCGCCGAGAGCCGCTCGAGAAATGGCGCCGCAGGGGGCCCCTGCCTGCCGGCCTCCCCTTCGAGCACTTCTTCGCCGGTGGAGCGCGGTAGTGGCGATGGCGCTGCAGCGGCAACCTCCTGGCCGCCGCCGATCTCCCTCTCGGCCGGCTCTGGGCCTGTCGATGGCTGCGACGGCGTTGCGCCAGCCTCCTGCCTGCCCGGTTTGCCTTCGGGCAGTTCTTGGCTAGTGAGCGCCGGTGGCGTTGACGGCGCTGCGTCGGCCTCCTGCCTCCCCGCCTCCCTTCCGGGCAGTTCTTGGCCGCTGGAGCGCGGTGGCGGCGATGGCGCTGCAGCCGTAGTGTCGCGGCCGCCCGCACCGGCGGCGTCACGCAAGGCTGAGTCTGTTCCAGTGAGCCGCGATGGCCGAGATGGCGCTGCAGCGGCCTCCTGCGTGCCAGCGTCGCCTTCGGTTTGGCCGATCGAAGATGGCGGCTGCAATGGCGTTGCAGCGCCAGCGTCTTGGCGGCTGCCGATCTCCCCCTCGCCCGGTTCTGGGCCGATCGAGGACGGTGGCTGCAACTGTCCTGCAGCGGCCTCTTGCCTCCCCGTTTCGCCTTCGGGTAGTGGCTGGCCAGTGGGACGCGGTTCCGGCGGCGATTGGGCTTCGCTCGGCCACTCGGCTACGGCCGTTTCCGGCACCGGTTGGCCTTCAGCCGGCGACTCGGCTGCGCCCGATTCCAGCGGCGGTTGGGATCCTTCCGGCAAGGGACGCCTCGGGCTCCAGGCCAAATTTGACGATGATTATGCGGGCGACATACTGCAGGACATAGTTGGCATCCCGGTGAGCACGAGGTATCCGGTGAGCACGAGGTATTGGGAACGTGTGCCGCAACCGGGTGCGACACGGATCTGCCTGCTAAGGCCATTCACGGGCCTCCGCTATCGCCTCGCCCTAGCTGGTGGTCAAGGGCCACATCTATAACTTTTCGGATTTCCCGATGTCCACTTTTGGCTGAACACCCCTCAGCCCCCAGCAAGCAGCACCATCGATGACAACACGATCAGGTAAAGCGCGAACACGAACAGAGCCGGGTGCCAGACGTCGCGTAATAACCCGAAACGGACGGCGACCCGACGCAGCGCGATCGTGACTAACCAGGCGGCGACCAGCATCAACGAAATCGGCGCGACATAGACGCCGAACAGATTAGTTTCGGTGAACCTCATCTGTTGCTCTACCATCGAAATAGTTGGCGTGTTGGGTCAGCGTCTCCGATAATACGAGAATGCCGCCACGCGCCCGCAGGACGGTTTGCGTCAACGGCCCGGCGCCGCCACGAGTGGCGAGTGCTGCATCGAGGTGGCCGAGATGTGCGATTGCGCTCGCGCTGTGGCCCCGCGCTACCGCCGCCAGCGCCGGGGCGAGATCAGCGCCGAGGCCGAGCCGGTGCGTGATGTGGCGGAGCCGGATGATCTCGCTACCGACCGCCAGCGCGGCCATGAGCTGGGCGCGCTGCAGCGGCGTCGCCGCGTCCGGCATCGCCGAGAACCGGCCGTAGATATGGCCCTCCCAATCGCCGGTCGCACGCCCCATCGCCAGGCGGCGCAGATCCCGCAAGGTCAACGCCAAGAGCCGGAACGTGCGGAAGGCCGGCGACAATGGCGGCAATAGACGAAATGACAGCGCCGCGGTGCTGCTGCCAGCGACGATCGCCAACGCTGCGTTATAAAACTGCACAGTGTCGTAACCCATGGGATTCGCCGGTGCGAGGAGCGGTATGAAGAGCAACGTCATTCCAGCGAACATCGTCTGCAAGGGTTGCCGGGTATGCGCCAATAGAGCGCCGATCGCTGCTAGGCAAGGGCCTATGACGAGGCTGAAGCCGACAAAGGTCTCGGTCCCTAGTCCTGGCAGCACCGCAAAGGCGATGATCGCCGTGAGAACCACGTCGAGGACGGCGCTCACCGTCAAGAACACCGCGGCCGTGTAAGCTTGATCAGCTTGCGGCGCGAACAGTATGACGACGATCGCGGCGAAAGTTATGGCCCCGGCGCCGTTTGGCCAAACGCTAACAATCCAGAATAGCGTGACAGCACCGATCACGACGAGGGTACGTCCGGCATCGATCAGAGCCGGCAGCCAATCGGGCACGTGCAGCCGGACGACGCCGCGACTGCGCGGGACAGGCCAAGCGGGGTGATCAACAAGCAAAGCAAGACCGTCGAGCACATGCGTCATGCCCGCCAGCAATTCGGCCGCCTTGTCGGTGAGCAGGCGCAGCGACGGCGAGCCGACCGGCAGTGTGATCAACCGCTGTATGGTCCTATCGAAAGTCCGGTGCAGACTAGTCGGGTCGGCGATCCAGCGCGCCGGCTCGCCATGTTCCAGCAGCGATCGCAGCTCCTGCGGCAGGCTTTGCAGGATGACGGCCGCTTCTTGCCGGGCGGCGTCATGTGGCAGCCGGACCAGGTGATTTGCCACCGCGCGCCAGCCCGCCAAGGCAGCGAACAAGCCGTCCACCGCCCTTTGCAATACCGGCGAACGATAGCGCAGGCGCGAGGATTCCCCGATCGATTGATCAATGATCGGCTCGAGAGCAATGACCCGGCGGATGAACTCGCGCCGCACCGGCTGCGTGTCGGGAAGTTCGGGCCCGGCCATCACCAACGTACTGGTGAACCGGCTCATGATCTCGGCACACAGCTTCGCCAACAGCGAGGCCAACCGGCGCGGGGCGCCGCCGAGATCTGTCCCGGCGAGAACGACGCCGGCACAGACAATGCCAATGCAGACTTCAGTGGCCCGCGTGACGGCAATGAGGAAGGCTGCGTCTGCATTCACTCCACCGGTGGCGCCTAGCAGGTCGCCGGCGACGATCGCCACGGTATACCCGGCTAGCGCGGCCGCATAGGACGCGAAGTTGCGTAACAAAGTAGCTACGAAGGAGCAGGCCGCCCCCCACAATGCCAGACCGCCGAGAAACAGGGCACGATCTTGCGGGAAGCACGCTACCAGAACCACGCTCATCACAGCACCGACGAGGGTACCGATCAAACGGAACCAGCCCTTGCGCAACGACGCACCGAGCTGCGGCTGACAGACGATTGCCGCCGAGGTGCCGGCCCAAAACGCGTTATCGAGCTCGAGCCAGAAAGCGACATAGAGGGCGAGACAGACTGAAGCCCACAACCGCAGGCCAAAGGCTAAAGTGGAAAGCGCACCTCCGGCCGGCCTCGCCAGGCGCCCGACTAGAGGCACGCGCGTCCGACCTTCGAAAGGCGCGGGCAACGAAAATTCAGTTGAGCGAGCGACTGGCGGCATCGGGGTTGCGGATAACGCGGCCCGGTCATGCGTTGTTCCGCTTAAAGTTACTGTTTATTTGCTGGTCAGCTCAGGCTCGGTGGGCCTAAAGGCCCGCTCGTCTCGCGGCAATAAGCTGAGCCAGCCGAGTTTAAGCTTTTGGGCTAAAAGCCCGGTTTCAGACCCGCAAAAAGGCGTGACCTTCATCGCCCAGAAGTCAGTGGTCCTGGCAGCAGATGCCAGGGCCAACGATTACCAATGGCCTGCCGGAGGCGCGTGGGGAAGGCAGGTTTTGGCTGCCAGCGAGGCAATACGAGCCGGAAACGGTCGTCTGTCCGTTGCGCGACGTTGCGGCGAAATAGGCTGGGGAAACAGGCGACAGACAGGTCGCATTCTTTGGTCCGATGCATTGCATGGGGTAAGTTGTGGCTCCTGATATATAGGTCGCTGCAGCGGGATCAAACTTCGCCTTGCATGCCGGCAAGTTGTCGATAACGCCGTGTGCGACTCCGTCGAGTGCATCGCAGGCTTGCAGCAAGGCCGTTTCTAGAAGGGCCTAGTACCACTGACTCATAAACCTGAGTCAGTTCG
>JASHRR010000675.1 GCA_030037185.1 Xanthobacteraceae bacterium
TTCCCCATTGATAGTGCGCCACGGGAACAGCGCTCCCCGATGGCCTAGCTCCCTGGCCCGTGCTCGCGCCTCAGGCAGCGTCTTGTAGCGGAAGGCCAGGAGATTCCTGGCGATCCGAGGGGACGTATACGTCAGAAACGGCAGCACGTAGATCTCGGTGTCCCAAAAATAATGCCCCTCATAGGCTTGTCCCGTGACACCTTTCGCCGGAACACCCGTGTGTTCCGCGCGTGCCGACGCTTGCAGAACGTGAAAGAGGTTGAAGCGGATCGCTTGTTGGATCTCCACCGTGCTGCGCTTTACTCGCTCTTCACTGATGTTCTTGACCCCGACATCGCTTCGGCGCCAAAAATCCTCCATGTACTGCTCTTGAGAGGTGAGCAGCCACTCGGACCCCCGGGAGGTCACGCGGTCCAATGTCCACTCGGCCCGGCCGCAGAGCTCTTCGGCGGAAGTGATCTGAGAAGTGTGATAGACTATGTTTTTAGTGAGCTGGATTGGACAGCCGGACCGCGCCTCGATTGTGAAGGCGACTTGACCGAAGTCGGGAGTGTGGACAACTTTGTAGGAATGGGGGCAACAGCTCTCTAGCGCGTTATCGGTCGCACATGCGACAGTGAATCGGCTATTTTCAGTCGAATGGCACAGCACGATGCGCCGGTCTTTAGAATAACTCATTTGCGGATGGAGTGTCCGGCCCGAACGGGTTCTCGGCAGCCGAGGATCTTCCTCATTGCCGCGGGCGCTGGCTTCATTCGTCTTCATCTCCGAAGAGATCACGACCAAGGCTTGCGCGTTGAGGACTGTCACACAATAGGAGATGGCGGCCACGTGCCTGTGGGCGAAAGAGACCAAACGCCGAGAGGTGATTGACACCCGTTTGCCGGCTGGAGTCTCCCAGAGAATCTCCCGGTCGAGGGTCCCGGACTTCATATTGAGTCGCCGGTCGTATCTTAAGAGGTGCGCATTCGGCAACCAGAAGGGCTCGTCGTCCACGAAGAGCTTGATGATCTTGGTGTCAGTCACCTTGCAGATCGTCTGGCCAGTTTTTGCGAAGCCGTATGCATCTTCTCCGTAGACGATCGGCCGCGTTTCATAGAATCCATTGATGAACGTGCCATCCTCCGAACTCGGGCCGCCTTCCTCTGGGCACCCGCGAATGCCGAGATATCCGTTTCCAACCGCCAGCATCGTTTCGAGCTGGGCCAAAAATTCAGGGCGAA
Source organism: Xanthobacteraceae bacterium (assembly GCA_030037185.1). Next base: position 1,224 of record JASHRR010000675.1, read on the forward strand.
ATGCTTTTTCGATGACGTTCCACTCGTCGGCTGGATAATCGCGGGATGGCGGCCTGCGGTGTTCACTTTCACGACGTAGCATCGGACTGTTTCTCCGAAATTTTGATCGTCCACATATCCTTCGAGCACGTGCGATTTTAAAAACTCGCCAGCGCGTTCGAGATGACTTTCCATCCACCACTTAAATTCCGTTTGATTTTGCCTATCTTTGCTTTCAGGCTCATGAGCAGCAACGACGAGCTATTTGGGGAGAGGCGCGTTCCGGATCCGCACAGCCGGTTTTTTGTGCCGAGCACACACAGGGTGCCCGTGTTCAGCAGAAAGTGCTCATCGTCGCGCGACGGCAGCCCGATCCAGCGCGCGATAAAGACGCGGAGCGCGTGTCGGTACGCAAACAATGCGACGTCGCCGTCGGCCGCGCGGGACCGGGCAATCACCCCGTCCGTTCGTGCACCAACTTGTTCGGGCGACTCGCCTCCCTGGCATCCACCCCGGAAGACCAACCAGCGCGGCGCGATCTCGTGGATTTGCTTGGGTGTCAGCCCCTCGTATTTGCCGTAGTTCCACTCCATGAGGTCGGGGTCGATAACAGCCTTATCGCACAAGCCCGGCAGCTTGCAGGTCTCTCGTGCCAGCTGCATCGGACTGCAGAGCACAAGTGCGAATGCTTTGGTGGCGAGTACCGGCCGCACCCGCCCCGCAAGCCGGCGGCCGTTGTCAGTCAACGGAATATCGGTCTTGCCACTGTGTGACCATTTAGGCTCCACGCCGTCTCCCCGTGCCTTATAGCAAACACGTTCACCTCCGCTTCTCGCCGGTTAGACGTTGTCGGCCTCGGTCGAATGAATCGCGGCCGAAGCCGGCTGCTGCCCCCATCTCCACCGGGTGATCGCGGGCATATCGTCCCCGTACCTGCAGATATAATCCGTGTGGTCGACAAGCCTGTCCCGAATCGCCTGCTTGGCGTAGGCGGCTCGCGGTCCGAGCTTCGGCACGCGGTCGATCACATCGCTCACGAGGTGGAAGCGATCAAGATCATTCAACACGCACATGTCGAATGGTGTCGTCGTAGTGCCCTGTTCCTTGTAGCCGCGGACGTGGATGTTGTGGCTGCCGGCGCGCCGGTAGGTGAGGCGGTGGATCAGCCATGGATAGCCATGGAAAGCAAATATGATCGGCTTATCGGCAGTGAACAACACGTCGAAATCGTAATCTGAGAGCCCGTGCGGGTGCTCAGTCGATGGTTGCAGCTTCATCAGATCCACGACATTGATGACTCGGACCTTCAGATCAGGCGCGTGCCTTCGAAGGAGGTCAACAGCGGCAAGGGTCTCCAGCGTCGGCACGTCACCACAGCAGGCCATAACGACATCGGGCTCACCTCCCTCGTCGTTGCTGGCCCAGGCCCAGATACCCAGTCCAGCTTTGCAGTGCTTGACCGCTTCGTCTATCGTCAGCCACTGTGGGTTGGGTTGCTTACCCGCGACGACGACGTTGACGTAGTTCCGGCTGCGCAAGCAATGGTCAGTAACCGAGAGCAAGCAGTTAGCGTCAGGCGGCAGATAGACGCGAATGATGTGGGATTTCTTGTTGACGACATGGTCAATGAACCCTGGGTCCTGATGGCTGAAGCCGTTGTGGTCCTGGCGCCAGACGTGGCTCGATAAGAGATAGTTCAGCGAGCTGATAGGGCGCCGCCAGGGAATGTCATTGCAAACCTTCAGCCACTTGGCGTGCTGGTTGAGCATCGCATCGACGATGTGGATGAACGCCTCATAGCAGGAAAAGAACCCGTGCCGGCCAGTCAGGAGATAACCCTCAAGCCAGCCTTGGCATTGGTGCTCGCTGAGCATCTCCATTAAACGCCCGTCGGGCGCCAGGTGATCATCAAAGGGATAAGTTTGCGCAACCCAGGCACGATCAGTGACCTCGAGCACGTCCTGCCAGCGATTCGAGTTGTTCTCGTCCGGACTGAAAAGGCGGAAATTTCGTTGCTCCATGTTCAACTTGATCACGTCGCGCAGGAACTGGCCCATGATACGCGTGGACTCGGCGGTTGCGGCGGCGGGCGCCATCACCTCGACAGCATAATCGCGGAAGTCCGGCAACTGCAGTTCGCGGAGCAGCAAGCCGCCATTGGTGTGCGGGTTGGCGCTCATGCGGCGGGTGCCTCGAGGGGCAAGGTCGGCCAACTCGGGTCGAAGCCGGCCGCTACCATCGAAGAGCTCCTCAGGTCGGTAGCTCTTCATCCACTGTTCGAGAATGCGCACATGGGCCGAGTTCTCCTGCACCTCCCCGATCGGCACCTGGTGGCTGCGCCAGTAGCCCTCGAGGCGCTTGCCATCGACTTCCTTCGGGCATGTCCAGCCTTTTGGCGTGCGCAGCACGATCATTGGCCAGCGGGGGCGCTCCTTAAAACCATCCCGACGCGCATCCGCTTTGATACGCTGAATTTCGCCCATGACCTTATCCAGAGTGGCAGCCATCTGCTCGTGCATTTTTTCCGGCT
>JASHRR010000676.1 GCA_030037185.1 Xanthobacteraceae bacterium
TTGCCTGATCGCGATCGCGTTCTTCCGCCGGGTGTCGTTCATGGTGATCGCGGCCGGTCCGCCGCTGACCGCCATCCTGCTGGCACTCGGTGCGCTCGGCTGGCTCGACTTCCGCCTCAATATCTTTCTCAACGTCATGACGCCGCTGATCATGGTGATCAGCTTTTCCGACAGCATGCAGCTCACCTTTCTGGCGCGCGACCGGTTGATCGCTGGACACACCAAGTATGAGGCTTTCCGCGACGCCATCCTGGTCGCCGGGCCGGCCTGCGTGCTGACCCACGCGACCGCAGGCCTGTCGTTTCTTTCTTTGCTGTTCGCCAAGTCGGAATTAATCCGCACCTTCGGCGAGGCCGGCATCGTCGCAACCGCGGTGGCGCTCGCAGCCGTGCTCACGCTGGTCCCGCTGCTCGGGATCCTGCTTGTGCACGGCGAAACGCGCTTCTCGGCCCGGATCAAAGGGGCGGACTCGGCCGTCGACATGCTACGCTCCTTCTGCGGCTGGATCGCCCACCGCATGGTGAGCCGGCCGGCACTTTACACGCTCGTCGCGATCTCGCTGATCACCGCCCTCGGCTTGCTTTACGCCAACCTGCAGCCGCGCTACCGCCTCGCCGACCTCGTGCCCGACAAGGAGCAGGCCGTCGAGGCAAGCGGCCGGCTCGATGCCAAGCTGACTGGCGCCAATCCGCTCGACATTCTGATCGAATTTCCGCCGGGCGCCTCGCTCTACGACGCGGCGACGCTGTCCTGCCTGGCGGAGGTCCACACCATTTTGGAGATGCAGGCCGGCGTCGGCAATGTGTGGTCGATCGAGACGCTGCGCCGCTGGCTTGCCGAAAAGGCCGGCAAATCAGATGTTGCCACCCTCAAGCAATATATCGATATCCTGCCGCCCTACCTGGTGCGCCGCTTCCTGTCCGCCGACCAGGACGCGGCGGTCGTCTCTGGCCGGATTCCTGACAAAGACGCCAGCCAGTTGCTGCCGGTCATCGAGAGCCTCGACCGGTCGCTCGCGGCGGTGCGGGCGAAATATCCCGGCTATCGCATCGCAGTGACGGGCCTGTCGGCGATCGCGGCGCGCAACAGCGCCGACATGATCAAGAAGCTGAACTACGGTCTCACCGTCGAAATCGTCTTCGTCGCAGCATTCATCGGCCTCGCCTTTCGATCATGGATCGTCGCCTTGGCGGTCATCCCGCCGGGGATCTTCCCGGTGCTGGTTTCGGGCGACATTCTGTGGGTGTTGGGTGTCGGCCTGCAATTCGCCAGCATCGTGGCGCTGACGGTGTCGTTCGGCCTCGGCTTGAGCGCCACCATCCACTTCCTCAACCGGCTGCGGCTGGAGGAGAGGCCGCATGAGGATCCGGGGGGAGCAGTCGAGCGGGCGACCGTCCTGGTCGGCCCGGCCTTGATCTTGACCTCGATCGTGCTCGCTTGCGGGCTTATTGCTACGGTGCTTTCCGACTTGCCGTCGCTGCGCCTGTTCGGCTGGCTCGGCGCCTTCGCGATGATATCCGCACTGGTGGCCGACCTTCTGATCCTGCGGCCAACCATTATGTTTCTTCGGCGGCTTACGCGCCGGGCGCATTGAGTGCCGGCGGCTGTCTCGAGGATGATGTCGGGGCGGCCCGAGCGCCGGCATGACGAGCGTTAGCGGGTCAGCTCAGCCGCGCGCGGTCGCGCGGAGCGGCAGCCACACCGCCCGTGCAAACGCGCGCGAAGCGAGCGCGCCTTATCTCTTTTCGAGACTGACGGTGATCTCCGGAACCTCGGCCCCCGGCGTCAAGATCGACACCGCCTGACGGTTGCCGCGCGTGGTCAAAGTGATATTGGAGGTAATGCCCGGGGCTTGCGCGACGGCCTGGACTTGACGGCCGTCGCCGGCCGAGCGGCCGGAAATTCCGCCGGCCACGCTTCGCGTCGCTTCTTGAAACGAGCCGGATATCGCCCCGCCCTGGTAGGCGACGCTTGCGGTCAGGTCGAAATTGTAGCTGTCGCTGGCACACCGCAGCCGCAGCGAAAGATTTGATGGGCCCGAGGGCTCGAAAGCAGAGCGGCAGCGGATTCGTTCGCTGGTGCCGTTGGATTTCTTGATCGTCCCGCCGCCCGACCACGACCCGATCAATGCCGAAAACGGCCCCGGTTCGCTCCGGGCATCGCCGGCGGCGACGCTGACAAGCAGCAAGGCCGCAACCGCGGCCAGGTTTAATGAATACGATGCTCCAAATTGCAACGCCATCACCAGTGCCCCGTGTCCGCAGGACGCGACCGTCCCTCCCGGCTGCGCCCTATTTGTTAATGTTCCGAACCATCCCGGCAAGACCGGGTTTCAACACCACACCGCTTGCAGCCCTTGTCCGCGCTCCCCTGTTATCTGTCGCGCCGCCTCACCGACAGGTTCACAGGTGGTACGCGCACGATTGTTTTGCAACTTTCTTTTCGATTGCGATAGCAATTTTCGCGAGGCCGAGCCAGCGCGACAGGAAGCGCCGGTTAGAAGATTCGGACGCTCACCCCGCCCCCCCTCCTGCGGTCCGGTGGATTGGCGCTCTTGCGCTGTTACTGATCCTTCGCCGCCAGCAGGCCGGATAGAGGACTTCCGCTCGGCGCCGCCGATCATCTCCGGCACACAAAGAAAAGGACCGCCGGCGCAAGGGCCGGCGGTCCGATGCAAGACAATATCGTATCAGCGGCTGGCCGCTCTCTGTCCCGGGTTCAGGATCAGTTTTTGAATGCGCCAATTGAGGATTTCGGCGACATAGAGCACGTTCTCGGATGGGCAGGCGATTTCGTGCACCCATCCAAACTGCTTGAGCTGCTTACCGGACTCGCCAAGCACGCCGAGCACCTTGCCGTCGAGGCTGAGCTTGTAGATGCGACCCGGATGCGAATCCGCACTATAGAGCACCTGCTGCCCGTTCGGACCCGGCGGGGTGATGCACAATGCCCACGGCGCGCCTGGGCAGAAGGTGCCCCCCTCCGTCGAGCACTTCGAAAGGTCGGGCTTGTTACCGATCGCGGGCCTGGCGTTCGGGTCATAGGGTACGTCGATCTTGATGATATTGAGGAGCTTGCCGTCGCCATCGAAGACCTGGATGCGCCGGTTGGCGCGGTCGCCGACATAGATGTTGCCCTTGGCGTCGGCCGCGATGGTGTGGACGGTATTGAACTGGCCGGGTTCGCTGCCCGGGCCGCCCCACTGCTTGATCCAATTGCCGTTCTTGTCGACCTTGGCGACCCGCGAATTGATGTAGCCGTCGGCGATATAGGTGTTGCCTTCCAGATCCCAGGCAACGTCGGTGGGCTGGCGGAAGCGCCCGTCGACGGCTGGCAGCGGCGGCTTGGGATGATGCAGCGGGTGGGCGTCCTCGTCGGAGGATTCCGACTTGCGGCCGAACACCATCATGACCCGGCCGTCCTCATTGTTGAACTTGATGATCATGTCCGAGCCCTTGTCGGTGGCCCAGATGTTGTCGTCCTTATCGAT
>JASHRR010000080.1 GCA_030037185.1 Xanthobacteraceae bacterium
CCGGTATTCGGGCTCTCTGCTTCGCTGAAGGCCTCGTATTGGGCTTGTTGAGACGGCGATTGCAGGTCCGCTTTTCCTCGGGGGGTCTTTATCGTCCACCCAGATGAAGCGCCTGGCCTACCCCCTAACTTGGGGCTCACGCCAAGCTCCCTACGTCGCCGGCGGCTTGGCCGCAAACCTTGAGCCGCGAGCGCACATGCGGCCGCGCGGGTCTTGCCAAAGCTTTTCGGTCGCGTGCAGACGTCCCATTGCTTGCGCAATGGTGCGGAAATTGTAGCGCGCGAATCGATCCGCGATTTCGGTGTAGTAGAGCGGCGATTGGTCGATCGCGGCAAGGATCTTTTCCGCCAGCGTCAGAACCACCGATTCGTCGCCGGTTTCCCCGACCTCGTCAGCCTTGCCGTTGGCATAGTCGCCGATCTTGGCGGTTTGCGCGTACGCATAGGTAATGCGCTCGTAGTGCTCCTTCGGAATGCCCTCCGGGATGGTGGCATCGATGCCGACCTTGGTGCCCGTGGGCACCACGCCGGATCCCTGCGGCAGGCTCGGGTCGAGCGGCTTTGCGCGCGCATTGTTCACGATCATGATGTCGCGGTCGCCCTGAACGCGGGTCGCGATCGCCCATTCGACCTCGGTCGGGTCAAACACGTCGATGTCGTCGTCGACCACCACCACGTGCTTGAGGTCCATCACCGAGAGCGCGGCGAGCAACGCGTTCTTGGCCTCGCCGGGCTGCTTCTTGATGGAGATCACCGCGTGCCAGAATGCGCAGCCGCCGAGGGTGACATTGATGTCTTTCACCTGCACGCCCGCGGTCTTGAGCGCCTGCCGGATCGCCGTATAGCGGGTCGGCGCCGCCAGCCACGTGTTCTCCCACGGCATATGCAGGTTGTAATAGATCGCGTCCCGGCGCATCGAGATCGCCTTGACACGAACCAACGGATTCCAGTGCAGTCCGCCCATCAGGCGAGTGAATTCACCGAACCGGCCTTCCGGCCAGGTCCAGCCGGTGGGGAGAATCTCCGCCTCGAGCACGATTTCGGCATCGGCGATGCAAGGCACGTCGATGGTCCGGCATGCCGCAAGCTCGACCGGCACGCCGCGCAGACCGCCCGCGATTCCCATCTCATCGACGCCGAGCGGCGCCCGATAGCCGGAGCCGGTGATCTCGATCGGATGCGTGCCGATGCTGATCGAGATCGGCAGCGCCTCCTTGCGCTCGAGCGCCCGCTGCGCGAACAGGCGCATGTTGTTGGGCGTCACGATGTCGATGCCCGTGAGGTTTTTCTCTTTGACAATGAACCGATAGATGCCGCTGTTGACGCCGAGTTCGGGATCGCGTGCGATCACCACGCCGGCCGTGATCATCGGTCCGCCGTCATAGATCGACGACATCGGTATTGGCAGCCGATAGAGATCGACCTCGTCATTCACCAAGGTGACCTCACGGGGTGACGATTTCACGTATTTTGGGGGGATCGGCTTGTCGATCGCGGCCTTCAGCTTGTGCTCGATCTCCGCGTAGGTATCGCAACCGAGCGCCATGGTGGCGCGTTCGCGCGAGCGGATGATGCCGGACACCACTGGCATGTCGTAGCCGATCACGTCATGGAAGAACAGTGCGGTCTTGGCCTGATCGACGAGTGTTGCGATATGCCTGATGTCTACCGGCTGATGCAGGTCAACGAGCTCGCCCGCCTGTCGCAAACGGTCGAGGAACTGACGGAAATTTTCCTTCAATTGGGAGTCTCCAGATGACAATTGGTCGAAGCCTACTGACACTACGGCCTAGCGACAACATCATTGTGGGTGCGAACTCTGCAACCAAGCTTGCTCTCGGTTGCAGACGGCGACGTCGAATTTCCGCCATGCCGTCCCCGAGCAACTCGATCAAACGGCCTTTTCGATGAATGCGCTTGGCGCTTTCGTTCGAGGCGAGCCAACGGTTTTATGCCGAGTTGGGCTCGCACGCACGATCCCGAGCCGGCGGAGGGGCATTTGGCGAGCACTCTTTAATCTTCTGCAGCTGCGCAGTGGGGCGGATAATTTCCTGATGCATGCGCTGGTCGCGGCTCTGAATTGCCTCACTCGACTTGGCGTCTCGATATGCTGTAGAGAGCCTCAAAGAGCCTTGGGGGCTAAACGTCGCCGATCGCTTGGCTCCTTGCGGCGTGCTGCGGCAGTTCGCGGAACCCCGGTCCGGCCATCTCCCGGCTGCGCCTAAACCCGAAGAAAGAGGTGCCCAATGCCTGGCAACACCATGAGAGCGCTGGTACTGCGCCGGCACGGCGGACTTTCGGACCTCGAAGTGGTCGGTGACTACCCGGTTCCCAGGGCCATTGAGGGCCACGTCGTCATCCGGGTGCGGGCGTCTTCGTTCAACTATCACGACGTCTTCACCGTCCGCGGCATGCCGGGCATCAAGGTACCGCTACCGGTGGTGATCGGGCTCGACATGGCGGGCGAAATTGCCGAGGCGGGAAACAGCGTATCGGCGTGGAAGCCCGGCGACCGCGTACTCGTTAATCCTCTCAACAAGGAAAAGGGGTTGATGGGCGAAATGCTCGACGGCGGGATGGCGGAATATTGCCTGGTGGCGGCCGACCAGCTGGTCGCCATGCCGGCCGGTGTCTCCTTCGAAGCGGCCGCCTCGCTTCCGGTGGCCTATGGCACCGCCCATCGCATGATGATCACGCACGATACCATCCGCAAGGGCGAGCGGGTGCTCGTGCTGGGTGCCTCCGGGGGCGTCGGCACCGGCTGCGTCATTCTTGCCAAGCTCCTTGGCGCCGAGGTGATCGCTTGCGCCGGCGGCGCCGACAAGCTCAGGCGCCTCAAGGAGCTGGGCGCCGACGAAGTGATCAACTATCAGGAAGTGGACTTTTCCAAGTGGGCGATTGAGCGATACGGCAAGCCGCAGCGGCGCAGCTATGATGGCGGCGTTGACGTCGTCATCAACTTCACGGGCGGCGATACCTGGCAGCCCTCGCTGCGTTGCCTCAAGCGCGGCGGCAAGCTGCTCGTGTGTGGCGCGACGGCGGGCTATGATCCCAAGGAAGACCTTCGCTACGTGTGGACCTTCGAGCTGAAGATCATCGGATCCAACAGCTTCTATGACGATGATCTCAAGGGGCTGATGCAGCTCATCGAACTGGGCAAGATGAAGCCGGTGATTGACAAGGTGCTGCCGCTCGAACAGGCCGCAGAGGGATTGCGCCTGATCCAGAATCGCGAGGTGTTCGGCAAGGTCGTTGTGACGCCGTGACGAGATTGTGCGTTGAGGCGATTGAGCGTAGCCCGGATTGAGCTGCCGGTCCGGCCTTTGGCCGGCCCGAACAAGCTTAAGCGAAATCCGTGCAGGACTTGGCAACACGCCACTCCCGGGTTTCGCTTGCGCTGCGGCTACGGCCGGTAGCGCGATGGAGATTCAGAAACGAAGCGGTCATTGCCATGAGCGAAGAAATCACGCTGGAGAAAGTCCAGGAACTGGTCACCCGCGCGCCCTACCACCAGTGGCTGGGCCTGAAGGTCATCGCGGTGGACGATGACGGCATCGAGCTCAAGGCGAGGTGGAGGGAGGAATGGGTCGTCAACCCGGACCGCCGCTACACCCACGGTGGCGTGCTCGCCGCGCTGGTCGATCTCGGCGCCGACTGGGCGATGGTGACGAAGACCGGCCGCGGCGTTCCGACCATCGATCTGCGCGTGGACTATCACAGCGCCGCCATGCCGGGCGACCTTACGGTTCGCGGCAAGGTGGTCCGCCACGGCAGCCAGTTTTCAACCGCCGAGGCCCATGTCTACGATGCTCAGGGCAAACTGTTGGCGAGCGGCCGCGGGACCTATTTCACCGCGCCGCCTAAGGCGTGACCTTGTTCACCAATCTGGGCGACCTTGTCCGCCGCGACCGCGACCTAGGCCAGCTTGCGATCATTGATCTTGGCGGGGAGGGCGAACGATACTTCACCTACGCGGATCTCGACGGCATGGCCCGGGGGGTCGCTCGCGCTCTCTCGGCGCACGGATTTGCACGCGGCGACCGCATCGCGATTCTGTCCGCCAACCGGACCGAGTTCATTGCCGCCTATTACGGCATCATGCGCGCGGGATTCGTCGCCGTGCCGATCAATTACCGCTTTCCCGCCAAGACCATCGATTTCATCGCCCGCGACGCCGGCGCGCGGCTGGTGTTTTGCGATCCCGCGCGGCGGGCGCAATGTCCGCCTGGGATGCCTGCAGTGTGTTTCGACGCCGATGGCCGGGAAGACTTTGCCGGCTTTCTCGATCCTGGCCCCTTCGACGCGCTGCCGGCACAGCCGGGCGAGCCCGCCATGTTCCTCTACACCTCCGGCTCCACCGGGATCCCGAAGGGCGTCGTGCTGTCCCATCAGAGCCATATCTGGGTGGTCGAGACCCGGTTGGATGGGCACGACCTGTCACGCCATCGCTTCCTGATCGCGGCGCCGCTCTATCACATGAACGCACTCGCGCTCGCCAAGCTTGCGTGCGCGGCGCACGCTAGTATCGTGCTGCAGCCGCAATTCTCAGCACCAGAGTATATCACCGCCATCGCGCGGCATCGCTGCACCTGGCTCACCGCCGTTCCCCCGATGATCGCCATGATGTTGCGCGAGCAAGACCTGCTGGTCCGCACCGATCTTTCGAGTGTCGCCTTCGTGCGCATGGGTTCGGCGCCGGTGAGCCACAGCTTGATGGCGGCGCTGCACCGCGCTTTGCCGGCTGCCAAAGTCACCAACGCGTATGGCACCACCGAAGCCGGGCCGGTGGTCTTCGGCGCCCATCCGGGCGGATTGCCGCAGCCCGAAATGTCAGTCGGCTATCCTCATCCGAAAGTGGCGCTGCGCCTCATCGACGACAGCGGGCGCGTTGCCGTTCAGGGGGGCCTGGAAATGAAGTGCCCGGCCCTGATGCTCGGCTATCACAACCGGCCCGACCTACCGCCGCCGATTACGGCGGACGGCTTCTACCGGACCGGCGACGTGTTCCGGCGCGATGCCGACGGGTTCCACTATTTCCTCGGCCGCACGGACGACATGTTCGTTTCGGGCGGCGAGAATATCTATCCGGGCGACGTCGAGCGCATGTTGGAACGCCACCCGGCGGTGTCGCAGGCCTGCGTCGTGCCGATCGATGACGATATCAAGGGCCAGAAGCCGGTCGCCTTTATCATCGCCAAAGCGGGCCACAAGGCCGACGCCGATGACATCAAGCGCTTCGCGCTGGCGAACGGGCCTGCCTACCAGCATCCGCGTTTCGTCTGGTTCGCAGACCACCTGCCGCTGTCGACCACCAACAAGATCGATCGTGCCGCGCTCAAGCGCGAAGCGGCGGAGCGGGTATCGGCCGATAGCGTCGCCGCCAGCGTCCGCTAGCATTCGACGGCGTCCTAGAAACAGTCAATCTCCGCTGTTCGCTGGTGACCGGCTGTTAGTGAGGAATCCCTCCCCCCGCCCGGTTGGCCCTATCAGAATTGCTAGTATGCAGGGGCCGGTGCCCTTGTCAGAATGCGGTTTGAGGGCAACCGGTCACCGCGAGCGCTTTGGCGCTACGGAAACGGGGTTGCCCCATGCCCATCGTGATCGACGCTTGTCAGGGTGGGGTTTCGACGGGCAGTGCAAGAGATATGTGGACAGAAATCGTCAACCGGATCGCCGAATTTTCTCCGGGCGTTCTTGCCAGCATGAATCCGCCCGCCGCCCCTGACGCCATTAAGACCTTGCAACGCCGGGTCGGAGCGCCGCTGCCTGATAGTTTCAAAGAGTATCTGGCTGTGATGGACGGGCAGAACGACTTGGGGCGCGATCATCCGTTGATTGGATACAACAGGTTCCTGCCCATCGCTCACATTATCGAGTCCATGGACATGCAGCGCTTCCATTTCGGCGACGAGGAACGGATCGAATTTATGACGGAGAACAAGATTCGAGCGGTGGTGTGGGATAGCTGCTGGGTTCCGTTCTCCGATTTCTATAGCAGCCCACGGCTGATTCTCGATCTACATCCCGGACGTAACGGAACCTACGGACAAGTGTGGCAGGACTGGCCCGGTGTCGATCGGGAAAGCGACGGAAGGGTGATCGCGCCGACCTTCACCGAGTTCTCCACCGAGTTGTTGCGTCGACTGACAACGCGCAGTGTTGTGGTGGATGAGGACGGCATGCTCTCGTTCGAACCAGCAGGCGACTACTGGCTCGTGTAGCTGGCGATCATAAAAACTGGATTGCCACCCCATCGTGATCGATCAAGTTGCGGTGGGGGCTTGCTTCGTGAGGATCGCGTTTGACGTTCCCGTTATCGAGTGCTTAGCCCGCGAACTGATTGCCATCGCGCGTTTCGATGTAGATGCGGCCGTAGGCCTCGCAATCATACAGGTCGCGCTTGAGCTCGCCCAATTGCCAGAGGATGCGGTCGTGCAACACCTGGCTGAGCTTGCGGTCGACATAGTCCTGCCTGTAATCTCGTTCCAGGAGCCGTCGCTCGACGCGCCCTGCTTGCGCCGCCTCGACGTGACTCTGGGTCTCCTTCGCCAGCCAATCAAAGAATGTGTACTGCAGGACGTCTGGCAGCGCGGGCCCTTTGTCGGGGATGTTGTCAGTGTAGTTCCCAATGATTGTCCGCATTTGCGCAGCCAACTCGTGCCTTCGCGGCGGGCGGGCGCGATTTGCGCATGCCGGACCTTCTCGCGTTGTCTGAAATCGGTCCCGAAACCGTCCTCGCGCGGCGTCTGGTGTCGGTGAGCAGCATGCCGCTATAAGCAACACCGCGCGGAGCATCGCCGATCGCCGTCGCTCAGACGCGACGCGTGCCGGTCCCTAAACAACTCATCGCCGAGACAAGGTCGTGCGACTCGGGTAGCGGGCACCTGACGGTTGCGGCGGGGGCGTGCGATGGTCCGATGGCCGTAATGGGCGCTTGCGTTCGGCCGGGGCTCTGGCGCCTATAAGGATGTGAGAGCGGCCCGTCTCACGTATGGCGAGGTGGCCTCGCGCGAAGCGCGCGAGCGCCGGTTGCTCCAACGCATAACCGGCGTTCGCCAGGATCGAAGAGGCCGGCGCGGAACGGCCTACGCCCCGCGGCGGCGGCTTACGGCATGGTATGGCCGGGCGGGAACATGGAGTGTTACTGCATGCTTGGTCCCTTTGCGCCGGCGCCAGTGCTGACGCCGCTCGAGGTCCGACTTTTCTCAGCCTCAGAGATCGGCATCGACATGAGCCGGTTCCCTTCGACCGTACATCTCGTCTCGCGGGCTTGCATATGTCCGCGCAATGATGAGAGCGCCGGTAAACGTCGATCCAATCGTGTGCATTAGGGCGGTAATTGGCTTTAGACCACGCTGGTTCAGTGCGCTTTAGCGGCAGCGAAAAAGAAAGGCAGCCATTTGCAGGAGTTCCATCTCAAGGCGCGGTCCCAAGAAGGCGATCGGCGACGATCAATGCGCAAGTGGAGGCGATGGGCCCTTTCGCGCCGCCGTCGCGTTGATCAAGTCGATCCCAGGCATCACGAACTCAGCGCGCACGTCGAGCTAAAGGGAGGTTTAAATGGCACTGGCGATTGGCGTTGTTTGGCAAAGGGCTCTGATGGGAGGCGCGAAGTAGGGGACTGACGGCTGGGCGCCCCGTAGCCTATTGTGAAACCTTGATCGGCGGAGCGGGCCGCCATCTGGCAAGCGATGCGATGAGCGAAAAGAGCTCCACCACTGAAGTCGACCGCCGGCTGCCGATGACGAGCGAGATTTTCCTCGATCACGTCGCTCATTTTGTCGTCGACCCCGAAGCGGCGAGCCGCGCGCTCGCCCGGGCGGGCTTTGCCCCCACGCCGATTTCGATCCAGGTCACCCCCGATCCGGCAGGCGGACCACCGCGGCCGACCGGCACCGGAAACGTTACCTGCATGCTGGATCGCGGTTATCTCGAGGTCCTGTTCACGACCGCCGATACGCCGCTCAGCCGCGAGTTCGACGCCGCTGTCTCACGTTATCGCGGCGTGCACCTCGCAGCTTTCGCGGTTGCAGATGCGCCCGCAACCCGCGCGCGGCTGGCGCAATCGGCATTTCGCGTGCAGCCGCTCGTGGCGATGCATCGTCCGGTTGAAACTGCGGCCGGTGAGGATGTCGCAGCTTTTACGGTCGTGCGTCTCATGCCGGACGAAATGCCCGAAGGCCGCATTCAGGCGCTGGCACACCTCACGGAAGGGACGGTCTGGCAGCCGCGATGGCTTACCCACCCTAGCGGCGCGATTGGTCTCCTCGACATCGTGATCGCGGAGGCTGACGTGGCAGAGGCTGCCGGCCGCTTCCGGCGCTTCCTTGACCGCGATGCGCACCTCAATCAGTTCGGCGCGGCCTTTCATCTTGATCGCGGCCGCGTGCAACTGGTCGCAGCCGGGGCGCTGGCACGCCTTTTACCCGGGCTCACCATTCCGGACCTTCCGTTCATGGCAGCATACGGAATTGCCGTCACGTCGCTCGCTCGGGTGATGGACTGTCTGCACACAGGCGAGATCCCGTTCGAGCGCCAAGCGGGTTTCGTCATCGCGCCGTTTCCGGATGACCTTGGTGCGGGGTGCTGGGTGTTCGTCGAAGTCGCGTCCGCATTGCCCTGGCGCGGGTAGGAGACACGTCTCAGCCGCTCGACCTGGCCGCCGCCTCGACCACCCCCCGCACATCCGGGCAGGCTTCGATGTCCCACAATCGGTCTCTGAGCGACGCCGCGCGCGCGGGCGACAGCACCGGGCTCGTAAGCTCATCGAACTTCAGCCGCAAGCCGGCATCGTTAAGCGGAAGCAGCCGCGAGCCGAGCGCTTCGTCGGCCTCGCAGGCGAAGACCCCACGCGTTGTCGTCACCTTGACCCGCGCCGGGCGCAATCGCGGATAGAGGCGGTCGATCTCGGGCGTCACCACCACATGGAGCTTGCGCGCGATGGCGTCGAAAGCCGGATCGCGTCGTAGTTCCTCGTCGAAATGTTCTAGCCGGATGGTGCGGAAACGCAGCGCGAGGCCGATCAGATACGGGAAGCTCAATTGCGCGCTGGCGAAGTCGTTCCAACCCGTATGGGCGTGCTCGGCGGCAATGCGGTAGGTATCGACATCGATGCGCGTGACTTCCTCCGGCGAAATGTTCTCCTCACGGCACAATCTCATTACCGCTTCGACCGCAGGTTGGATATGGCGGCAGCACGGATAGGGCTTGATGTAGCAGTCGGTGATGCCGAACGGCCCGGCCGGTGGCAGCACGATCGGCCGCACCTTGTCGCTGCGACCAAACGCGAACGCCTGCAGAAAACCGTCGCGCGATTCGATGACGTCCGGCGGCCCCTGTACGCCCTGCTCCGCCAGCAGCGCCGCTTGAATGCCCTCGCGCGCGGCGTGTCCGGCATGCAGGCGCTTGATATCGCCGCCGCCGTTGACAAAGGCAAACAGGCCGGCGGCACTGCTTGCCGCAATGCCGAAGGCGTCGGCGATCTGCCGGGCGGACAGGCCGCGCAATTTAGCCGCTGCTGCCGCCGCTCCGAATACTGCGCAGACGCCGGTCGGGTGAAAGCCGCGCTGCCGCAGGTCAGGATGGCATGCGCGTGCGATCGCGATCGTCGTCTCGTAACCCGCAACCATTGCCTCGACCACGGCCTTGCCGCTCGCCCCCATATCATAGCCGATCGCCAGTGCGCCGGGCACGACGGCGCAGCCCGGATGCACCGAGCCCTGTCTGTAGCCGTCATCAAGTTCGATCCCGTGGGCGGCCGTGCCAGCCAAAAATGCGGCATCAAGCAAATCGGCGCGGAGCGCCCGTCCCGGCACCGGAATGCGGCCGGCCGCGCGCACCGCCGCAAGCGCAGCTTCAGCGCGCATCGCCACATCGGCTGCAGCACCGGCGATCATCACTCCCAAGGTGTCGAGGAGATGCCGTCGCGCGTAATGACGCACTTGCGTATCGAGCGCATCGAAGCGCAGCTCGCTCACGAACTCAACCAGCGCCGCAGTCGCGCCGGACGCCAATTGCACGGAGTGGACCTCCTCGGCGCGGCTCATGTCGTCCTCAGCATTCGCACCACAGCGTCGACCGCGACAACGCCCTCGCCCCGGGGGCCCACAATGAGCGGATTGACTTCGGCCTCAATGATGGTGGGTTCGCCAGCAAGCCGGGACAGCGCGGCAAGCGCCTGCGCCAGGGCCGCGATGTCGCCGGCCGCTTTGCCGCGATAACCGCTCAGCAGCGTCAATCCCCGCACCTCAGCGATCATGTCGCGGGCGATGTGCGCATCCACCGGGGCGAGGCGCAAGCTGCGGTCGCGATAGATTTCCGTATAGACGCCGCCCGCCGCGAGGAGCACCAGAGGCCCCACATCGGCATCGACCCGGTACCCGATCAGAACTTCACCGATGCCAGCGACCATCGGCTGTACCAGGACGTGCCGCACCTGCGGCAGGCGCGTACGCAGGGCCGCAATGGCCGCGACCAGAGCGGGCCCGTCGGGAATGTCGAGCGCCACTCCACCTATGTCGGATTTGTGGGTGATGGCGGCTGACAATGCTTTCAGGGCCACCGGATACGCGAACGGCAGCGCCGGGGCTTCGGCCGTGTCGGCATCCAGTGCGACGAATGGGGCGCGCGGAATGCCGAGACGATCGATGAGCCCATAGCTTTCGAGTTCGTCGAGCGTCCGTCCGCGGCCTTCACCTCTCCCGGCCTGTCGTGAGAGGTCGCCGGGCTCGTTTCCTCGCCGGCAAGCGGGGGAGGGAAGGAGGGCGGCAGGTGAGGCGGCGTTACCACGATTCTGAGCCAGTGGAGAGGCCCGATCCTCTTCCCGCAAGCCGGGAGAAGGGAAAGAGGGCCGCGGCGCCCGTCGCGCCAATGCGGCTGCTACCGCATCGGCGCAGGCCTCCGGCGTATAGAAGTTTGCGATGCCGGCCTTGGCGAGCGCTTCTCGCGCCTGCGGGGCTTCCGGAACCAGGAACACGGCCATCGGCATATTGCTGCCGGCGCTGTCGATAATCGGCTGCACGGCGAGTTGCGGATAGAACCGCGCCGAGGAGCCGACCACGATCACGACGAGATCGAATTCCGGCGCCGTGGTCAAAATATCGAGTGCTGCCTTCATTACCTCGTAACGGGCGCCCGCGAGTGTCAGATCGATGAGGCGCGACCGCGCGACCTTGATGCCGGCGGCGTCAAACCGCGCGTAGGTGGCTTGGTTTGGCGCCGGCAGCTCCACTCCCCGCGCCGCCAGAGAATCGACCACCATGGCGGCGCCGCCCGCCGTGGTGGTGACGACCGCCGCGCATGGATTGCGGGTCGTCGGCCGCGCCGGCACCCGTGCCAGCAAGGGCAGGCCCTCGATCAGGGCCGAGAGCGTTTCGACCCGGGCGATTCCGCAATCGCGGAAAAAAGCGTCGGCGACGTCGTCTTCGCCCGCAAGCGCACCCGTATGAGTCACCGCGAGCTCGCGCCCCGGCGCGGAGCGGCCGAGCTTGTAGGCGAGTATCGGCTTGCCAAGCGCGGCGGCGTGCTCTGCAAAGGCACGCAGCTTCCCGGCGTGGCGGAGCGTTTCCAGGAACAGGAGATAGCCGTCGATATCCGGATCGCCGAGCACGGCGTGACAGATTTCACCTAGCGAAAGGTCGACCTCGTTGCCGACCGATGCCAGCGCGGCAAAGCCGATGCCGCTGGCCTTGCCGCGCGATAACAACGTCCCGATCATGCCACCGCTGTGAGACGCCGCGAAGATGCGTCCCGCCGGCAGATCCGGCTCGTCGAACGCCGCATTGGCGGTCAGCAACATGCCGCTGCGCAGGTTGACGATGCCGAGGCTCGACGGCCCGACGATGCGCATGCCGGTTGTCGCGACGATCTCCTTGAGCCGTACTTCTCGCCGCTGCCCCGCTTCGCCGATTTCGGCAAATCCGTCGGTCAGCACCGTGGCGACCGCGACGCCGGTTCGGCCGCACGCCTCGATTGCTTCCATCACGCCGTCCAGCGGGGTCACCACATAGGCATGCTCGGGAACTTCCGGAAGCGCCTCGATCGACGGCCAGGCCCGCTCGCCCAGCACTTCACGGCGTCGTGCATTGACCGGATAGACGCGCCCCCCAAAGCCGGCCTGTCGCAGGAATTTCAAAGGCCGCCCGGCGGTCTTGCCGGGGTCGTTCGATTGACCGATCACAGCGACCGAGCAGGGGGAGAACAGGGCGTGGCGAAGCCTTTCCTCATTGCCCCCCGAAACCGGGAGGTCGGCCCCCGTCAACGGGCCGGCAAGCGGTGACGGCGCTTGCGCACCCTCCTCAGCCCCCCCCGGGGGACGCTCACGGAGGGGGGCAGCCCACTCCGCACTGGCTTCGGCAGTCCGGCGCTCGCCCTTCAGCGGAGGGCGGCCGCCCGGGATCGCCTTCGGAGTCAAATCATTCCGCCGCATCGGCCCGTCGTCCACGTTGATCGAAGCGGCGATCGAAAATCTCCTCGGCGATGCGATTCTTGAGAATCTCCACCGAGCCGCCGGCAATCATCCAGCCGCGACAGCGGCGCATGCAGTATTCCACCAAAGTATCGCGACTGTAGCCGGTCGCTCCCATCGCCTGGACCGCCTCGTGCGCGACTTCAAACCCTGCGAGGTTGCACGCAGCCTTGGCGAGCGAGGTCTCGTAGGCGGAGGGAAAGCCGCGATCCGCGTTGACGGCGGCGCGATAGAGCAGCAATTGCGCGCTTTCGAGCTTGAGTGCCATGTCGGCGAACTTCCATTGCAGGCCCTGGAATTCGCATAAGGGGCGGCCGAATTGCGCTCGGGTGGCGACGTGGTGGCGTGCCGTATTAAAGGCGTAACGCCCGAAGGCGAGCGAGCGTGCCGCGTTGCCGATGCGCTCGACGTTGAAGCCTGTGATCTGTTGCTTGAAACCGCCGGCACCAAGCAGCACAGAATCAGCCGGAATCCGGCAATCCTCGAAATAGAGTTCGCACCATTCCTCGCCGCTCATAAAGGCCGACGGCTGACCGATACGGAACCCCGGCGTGTCGCGCGCCACAACCACCGAGCCGATGCCGCCGATCCCGGGTCCGAACCGCGCATAGACGAGGAAGACCGCTGCGTCGGGGCTGAAGGTGGAGAATATCTTGGCGCCATTGATGATGCAGTGGGGGCCTTCGAGCCTGACGGTGGTTCTTAGGTCGGTCACGGCGGAGCCGGCGTCCGGCTCCGACATTGCGAGGCTCATCACGGTGCGACCCGCCAGTAGGTCGGGAAGATACCTGTTCTTAAGAGACGGCGATGCATACTCGGCAAAGGTGCGAATCGGGCCGAAGCTGCCGGACTGCACCACGTCGGCGCTGCGCGGACATACGAGCGCCACCTGTTCGATCGCGATCACGGCATCCATCAGCGAGCCGCCCTGGCCGCCATCCGCCTCAGCAAGCGTAATGCCCATCAGGCCCTGCCCGCTCATGCGCTGCGCTATATCGAAGGGGAAGCGCGGTTCGTGCGCGCGCCTTAGAGCGCCTGCCGCAAGCTCCGCAAGCGCGAACCTGCGCACTGCCGCGGCGAAAAGCTTTTGTTCTTCGGTAAATTCGAAATTCATGTGGCGCTGGCCTTCCAGACTTCGAAATGAGCATTAGCGGCTATTGCGCCGTTATTCAATTTCAGTGGCCTGCATGCTGATCGGCTGTCCCCTAATTAGTCTGCGCTCTGACTGACCGCATCTGGAGCCTTTGCGACCCCGAACAGTGCCACTTAAGTCCTCCCTTTAGCAACAATCACCGAGCGGTATGTGGAGCGATCGCCAGCGTCCTGCGTTTACCTTGAGGGTTCAATGAAAGAGCCTAAGCCAATATTGGACGGATTTCGACCAACGCAATGAGCCCATCGACCATCCAACCATCCGATTGGCGCGCGCATTGGCTCAACGATGTGTGTGGGGACGCCTCCTCAACGCTTGCGATGCCGTCTGCAGTTACACTGTAATCCGGCCGGGGGAAAAGTCTGACAGCCGTCCGAGACATCGCCCGGGTCTCAACCATCTGACCACCCGACCATCCGAACGTCTCTGGGTGCGCGACCTGGCCCACCACATGATCTGCCGTCGCTGAGAGGGGCATATTCTGATATCAGTGACCATGCCGGATGAGTAGCGGCTAGAAGGCAATTGCGTCTGGCTCTGCGCCTGCTGTTGGAGTGCGCCTGTAACGGCGATCCTGGGCAGATGATGCGGGGGCTTCGTCATGCCTGCGAACGCATTTTTAATCCCGACCGGGCACTAACAACCATCGACCGCCCGTCATCGCGCTACCGTGTGTGCCATCTGCACCTCAAAACGCCTCGCGCTGTCACGTCTCCGGGTCCCGGCGTGCGCGATCGCAACCCGCACCAATCGTCGCGGTTGGCACGATCAGTGAATCCTCTCGGTCCCTGACCCGCTTGAACGGCCCGCGGCGCACCAAGTCCGACGAACGTTCGATTTTGGCTACGGAGTAGCTGCCGCGTCTCAGAGAGGATTGGCGGAGTGAGCGCCCGTGAGGCTCGGGGGCGCGAGCGTCGCGAGCGGGTTCACCACCAACCGCGCTCGCCGCGCGAACGGTCATCATGCCGTGTTTGAGATGGTTCGCCACCAGCCACCAATGCATCGGATACGCGATGACGAAACCGACCAGAACGCCCATCGACATTACAAACCAGAAGTTTGGTGTATCTCCTGCGGACAGGACATCGCTTTGAGTATCATTACTGTCGGGCATCATTCCCGCCATCGACGAAAACGACTCTCAGGCGAAAGCGTGCGGCCGCGAAGTGCTTCCATTCGGGTAGGCGCCGACGAGGTGATCGAATGAAACGACGGAGTTCATCGCGGGGTTCGGGAGCGTGACGGTGTGGCCGGTGGCGGCGCCAGCGGGCATCATCATCGACAGCTTGTACCGGTCGGCCAAAACCATCGCGCCCGCTTTCGGAGGCGTGGGCGATTGGTGTATCGTTCAAGAATGAGCTGCCGACGAGATGTGCGGAGCTAGGGTAGCGACGCGTGGAACGTAAGAAAGAGGAGACGACCATGCAAAACCGCTTGAGGGCCTCTATGATGGCGACGGTCGCAGTTGCGGCTGCTGTCGGCGTTGTCATCTCGGCGCCGATCGCGTGGGCGCAGGCTCAGAAGCCTGCGGCTTCGGCGCCGGACGCGGCGCTGAAAACGCCCTGGGGCGCGCCCGATCTGCAGGGCATTTGGACCGAGGAAACCGATACACCGCTGCAACGCCCTGCCAGATTTGCGAACCAGGAATATTTTACCCCCGAGCAGCGGGCGGAATTGGATGAGGTGCGCTCGGCGCTCGCCGGCAAAGACCAGCGTGCGCAGCGCGGGACCGAGCTCGACGTGGGCGGCTCCTACAATCAGCTGTTCGTGCCCCGCAAGCACTCCGGCCTGCGCACCTCGATGATTGTCGATCCGCCCAATGGCCGAATTCCGCCAATGACGGCAGAGGCTCAGAAAAGAGCCGCCGCCGACCGGGAATTCCGCCTCGCTTTGATCCAAGCGACGGACAGTTGCAAACTCCGATACCGCAACTGCGCCGGCGGTAAATACGATCCGACGCCCTCGCCGCGGCGCGCTGAGCTCGCCCCGCGCTATAGCGTCGTAGGGATGAATCGCCATGATGGTCCGGAGGACTTTGCGGCAGGCACACGATGCTTGCCCGGCAGGCTGCCGGAGTTTGCCAGCATCAGCTTCCGGCGGATCGTGCAGACGCCAGGGGGCATCTCGATGACCTACGACGTTGGCCAGGGCCAAGGATGGCAGCGGACCATAGTGATGGACGGCAGCCCGCATTTGCCGCCCCAGATCCGCCAATGGTTCGGCGATTCGCGCGGCCACTGGGAGGGAAATACGCTCGTGATCGACGTCACCAACTTCAGTCCGAAGACTGACTTTCAGGGTTCGCGCGAAAACTTGCACCTCGTCGAACGTTGGACGCGAACGAGCCCGACGGAGCTGTCGTATGAGCTCACGATCGAGGACCCGACCGTGTGGGTGAGGCCGTGGACCGTCAAGCGCGAGTTCACCCGACAAAGCGATGAGGAAAATAAAATCTATTACGAGCCGCGCTGCATCGAAGGAAACTATGCCCTGCCGGCGATGTTGCGCGGCGCGCGCATGGAGGAGACCGCCTTCGCAGAGGGACGCGGTCCTGATCCTGCAACAAAAGACAAAACGATCGGCAATTCGGGCGTTGGGGAGGATCCATTAGAGATACCGCGCTGACGATGATCCGTTGACGGGCGTACGCGACAAGGTGGCCAAGGGCGCGCGGTTCGTGGCTGTGTCCGCGCGGGCGATGCCTTAGACCGCAGCCGGCAAAACGGCGATGCCCGCGGATGCGATCTCGTTGCATTGCGCGTCGATGATATGACGCCTCACGGCTACGCAATCGACCGCGCCAACCTGCTCCAGAGGAAAACCGGTCTGCCGGTGCGGTTCGAATTGACCCGGCAGACGGCCAGTCGCTACGCGTATGCGCGCAGCACCGGCTGCAAGCCGGGGCAGGTTCTTTTTCCGGGCCGAGGCGGCTCATCGTGGCTGGAACGATATTTTCGAGGGAATCAAGGGCGGAGAGCATTTCATCTTTCGTCTTTCAAAGCGACGCTTACGCGCCGACGTCAGACCAGAACCGCGTCTGCCTACTTGGGCCGGTCCGGCGTTCCGGTGGCTGCCGCTACGGCTCACTGTTTGCGTCCGGCCGTTTCCGGGAAGGGGGACGCCCTGCTGTGCTCTTGCGTCACGCAGAAGGCCGCCCGTCACAGGCAAGAATCTCACTCACCGATGCGAGAGCCAACGGATGACCTTGGTACGGCAGACACGAAGTTGGCCGCAGACAAAACGGGGCGCTACAAGCTGGACTGCGATCATTGCAAAGACCACTGACCGCGATCCTGGGCGATGAAGACCTCAGTGATCCCGTACGCGCAGGTTTTGCTGACCTGTCAGAGCGATTGGCCGACGGGTTGGCAGACCGGAGGGACTTTCCTGGACACACGACCACGGCGATTGCCACGGCTGTAACGCCAACATTGCGATGCAAGGCCCCGGGCCGGACTAGCGGTGTTCTTCCGCTTCGATAAGAGCGCCCCCCGGATATTGGCTTATGATTTTGCCGTATGAATTGTGTCCTGTCCGACCGAAAGGATCACGCATCGTCGGGCGCTTTCATTGAAGGTTGTCACTTTATCCGACAACTAGCGGGTGTGGATTTTAAATATGCATCTTTTCGCTCCAATTCGCCATGTCTGGCTTGCAGGGGAATACGCCAGGCGTATCCACCGGTCGGCAGGCCGTGGCCACCGACTGGTTCGCCGGTTGGAGTTCATGCTGTCGTGGGAGAACGAAAAGCGGTGCCCACGGTGCGTGGCGATTCAACAGCATTTTTTCACAGCGCACGCTCGCCTGGCACCGGCGACGTGCCAAAGGCGTTCATGTTAGGGGCGGGAGTTCTTCCCGTCCCGGGTGATTCGAGCGCGCAGGCAAGTTCAATACGGCGCATGCAGGAGCAAAGATTGAGATGGAAAACCGGGATATTCGAGCAGCTCTGGATCGCCACTGGGCCGCCTCCGACGCGAACGACTTCGAGGCGGAGCATCAGATTTACCAAGAGGACGCAGTGCTCGAGTATCCGCAGTCGGGGGAGCGCATCCGTGGTCGGCATAACATTCAGGCATCCCGTTTCGCGCAACCGAACAAGAAACGCTTCACGGTGCGGCGGATACTTGGCGCTGCCAACCTCTGGATCACTGAACTCGTCCTCACCTATGACGGGCAGCCGTCTTACACGGTGAGCATTATGGAGTTCAGGGACGGGAAAGTGGTCCGCGAAACCCAATACTTCGGTGATCCGTTTGAACCAGGGCCTTCGCGTGTTCAATGGGTTGAGCGGATGCTTTGAAACGTTTGCCGCGGCTGGGCAGCTCGACACTGGAAAGCGATCAAATCGCGCCGAGAATAGCCTTCCCTCCGGCCTCGTTTGCGAGAATGCGCTGTTGCGGTTGCGACAGCTCCTGCGCCGAAACCTGGAACGAGCCGTCGCCTACAAAAGCAGGTGTGAGGCTGAAAGTACCGATGCGCCGGAGAGGGGCGGACTGCCTCGTAATAGAGACGAAGTGGGGTAATGCCCATCGAGCGAAGGGGGAGGTCATCCTCGCTGAGCGCGGGCCAACTGGGTCAAACCGGGAGGAGCCTGCAATTTAAGCGGAAGGCGGCAGCCCTTCGGGCAACGGCACGAGCCGGATGATGCGAGAGTATCGCGTCCGGAATCTGTGAGGGACTCGGGGTGAAAGTCCCTGGGCCTACTCGGCAACAACGCCCGCGCGACCGCCGCCCCACGGCCGCGGCCCCTTCACCTGCTGAAGTGGTTACCACCCGATCATCGTGTGCGCGACGCGTGCTGGCGAGCAGGGTCCCGGCGTTCCGGGGAATTGACGAATCCCCCGGAAACCGCGAAAGATCGTGATCCGCGTGGGAGGTGTCCATGGATTATCGGCAAACAACGCATCGCCCGTTGGCTGGCGGTCCTGTATCGAGCTGGGCTTTTGCCGCTCTCGTCATCTGCTCCGCATCGGTGTGCGCCCAGACACCCCAGCAGACAGCGCCACCTCCCCCATCCGCCTCGCAGCAACCAGCCGAGCCGGCGCGAACGCCCGCCCAAGACGAAATGCACGAGTTCCGACTCCGCATAAGAGACTACGCAAAGTTCGTTGCGCAACATCCGCGCATAAAAAACCTGTCGGAGGAGCAGCGCGAGAAGCTGATCGAGTTCGTCGCCGGCAACATGCTGTTCGTGCTGCTCCATGAGCTTGGCCACGCCGCGATGCACGAAATGGGACTGCCGATTCTAGGGCGCGAGGAGGACCAGGCTGACAACTTCGCCATCATCAACTTGCTCAAGATCGGCAACAGGGTGTCGCATCGTATGCTGGTCGAGGCCGCCAAGGGCTGGTTCCTGAGCGACCGGCGGGACCGCCGTGACGGCGAACCGCAGGCATATTTCGACGAGCATGGGCTCGATCAGCAGCGCGCCTACAACATCGTGTGCCTGGTGTACGGGTCCGATCCCGCCAACATGACGGACCTCGCGGACGAGACCAAGCTGCCCAAGGACCGTCGGGACAGCTGCGTGACTTCCGACTACCCGAGCATCTCGTCGTCTTGGATGTCGGTGCTCGACCCCCATCGCCGCGCGCCGGACCAACCGAAGACCAAGATCGAGGTCATCTATGGCGAGGGCAAAGGCGATCTCGAAGGCTTCGCCCGGGGGATGCGCAGGATCGACACGCTCAACACCGTCGCCGATCTCATGTCCGATGCCCTGGCGTGGCCGCAGCCCTTCGTCATCGAATCGCAGACCTGCGGCTATATCAACGCCCTCTGGGTGGGTTCGACCCGCCGCCTGACCGCGTGCTACGAACTCGCCCAGGATTTCGGTGTACTCTACCGAGAGTTCGAGCTTGCGTCGGCGAAGGCGCCCGCAAAACAGCACCGGCGAAACTCGAAATCATCGCGGGTGGGCTCGCGTCAATGAGGGGGCTACGAATTGATGTCCGACGCGCTGATAGACCGGTAGGTGCCAAAACCAACGGCTCCCGCCTTTGGCGGACCCAACGACAGGCTCCGCGCGCCCGCGAGGACCGCACCCGTGTGGATAAGCCAGCTGCGCCGGCACGGCGGCGCTAGCTCCGTGTCACCACCGATAGCTCGCCCGCTTTTGAGCCCGTTCGAAGGCAAGTGTGATGGCCGTCCGGTTACAGTGGGGATCGCGCCGAAGCGCCCGGCACTGCTGAAAACACTTCGGCGGGGAACCCTTAGGGGCACACGCAAGGCCGGGATCGCAACGCGTCGCGCAACGTCTGCCGGTACGGCGAGGAACGCCGGAACCGGGTTGGCAACGGCCCTACGTGTGGGGAGATCGGAGAGCGGGGCGTGCCATTCGGCGCGCGATCCCGGTGTCGGGTCGGCGAACCGCGAATTGGAAGCAGGAGCGGTCAGTCGTGGCTACCACGAATGTCGATAATTCCGGGGGACTGAGGCTGTCTCAACGTAAATCACCGAAAAAACATGATTGTCGGCGGCTTACTCCGCCTTGGCGCCGGAGGTCTTGATCACCGTCGACCATTGGGTCTCCTCGCGGTCGATGTCGAGGGCGTATTCCTCCGGCGTGCTCGGCAGCGGCTCGGCGCCTTCGATCGCCAGCCGATTGCGCACTTCCTTGGATTCGAGCGCCATCCGCAGTGCCGTATTGAGGCGCTCGATGATCGCCCGTGGTGTGCCGGCTGGCGCCACCAGGCCGTAGCGCAGCACGGCATCGAAGCCCGGCACGCCGGATTCCGCCACGGTCGGTATGTCCGGTAGCAGCGTCGACCGCTTGGCGCTTGTCACCGCAAGCATGCGCAACAGCCCGCTCTTGGCGCTCTCGTGAACAGCCGGTATCGGCGAAAACGATAACGGGATATGACCGCCGAGCAGGTCCGTTATGGCGGGACCGGTGCCTTTGTAGGGGATGTGGACGAGTTTGATCCCGCTCTCAATGGCGAAATATTCACCCGCTACGTGGCCCACAGTGCCGATCCCAGCGGAGCCGTAATTGACCTTGCCTGGGTTGGCTTTGGCGTAGGCGATGAGTTCCGCCACCGAACGCGCCGGAAACGACGGATGAACCACCACGGCGCTCGGCGCCGCCCCGATCCGGCCGATCGGCGCAAAATCCGCACGCACGTCGTAGCCCAGGTTAGGAAACAGGGACGGGGCAATCGCAAGCGTGCCCGAATAGCCGAGCGCGAGGGTGTAGCCGTCCGGGGCGCTCTTTGCGACCTGTCGCGTGCCAAGCGTGCCGCCGGCGCCGCCGCGGTTGTCGACGACGAATTGCTGGCCGATCGCGTCGGCCATCCGCTCGGTGACGATGCGGGCGACGATCGTGGTGCTGCCACCGGGCGGAAACGGCACCACGAGGGTGATGGGCCGCGTCGGATAGTTTTGGGCAGCTGCGACGGTGGTGAGCGCGATTGCCGCCGTTAGCAGACCAATTGCCCTTCCGCCGGTGAGGTAGAGTACGCGGGCCGGCATGGCGCATGTCTCCTGGTTGCTGGGCTTGCCGCGAGCCTAGCAGCGCCGGCCGCCAGGCGCGACTCCAACCTGAGCGCCAATGCTCTCTTCGTGCGGCCGCCGCAGCAGGCTCTTTCCGGCGCCAGACAGCCGAGCTCGAACGAATTTCGGGTCGACCCCCCGATCGCTTTTTTGTGCTGACGGTGACGCATCCGGGCCGCCGCACGCGTCAGTTCAGCGGGCGCCGCTAGCCCGAGGTGCGGCACCCTAGGAATTGTAGCCAGGCCCGGTTCGCACCGCACGAAATTGGGGTTTCTGCAACCATCAAGCGTAGCGCCGTCAAGGGACCGCCGCTGCGAATTCGGCGATTGCCGATGGTTATCGAGACGGCCCGGGTTTCCCTTACGCTCTGCAGGCGCTACAGCTCAATGGGTGTCGCGTTTTGACGATGCACGGACGCACTGGCGGAAGGACATGGGCGCAAAGCAATTTGGCGCGCGGGTCGCGAGGGTAGAGGACCCCGCGCTGCTCACCGGCCATGGGCGCTTCGCCGATGACCTCGCGCTTCACGGCATGCTCCATGGCTGCTTCGTGCGCAGCCCGCATCCGCACGCGCGCATCCGGGCGATCGATACAGCGGCCGCACTGGCGATGCCGGGCGTTCACGCCGTTCTGACGGCGCGCGATATGCCGGGGCGTCTCGCCACCGAGCCGATCCCAAGTCCCGTGCCGAATCCGGCCATTACGGCAATGCGCACCCAGCGGGCGCTCGCCTGTGAGGAGGTGTGCTACGTGGGCGAAGCGATTGCGCTGGTCGTAGCCGATAACCGCTATATCGCCGAGGACGCCGCCGCCGCGGTAATGGTTGATTTCGAGCGCCTCGATGCGGTGAGCGATTGCCGCGAGGCGCTTGCCGATGGCGCCGCGCGCTCTCACTGCGATCTTGCCACCAACGTTGCGGCCGTCTTGACGATGAGCTACGGCAATGTGGATGCGGCATTCGCCGGCGCTGCGTATGTTTTCGAGGAAGACCTCTTTCAGCATCGCGGCGCCGCCATGGCGCTCGAAACGCGCGCCGTGCTGGCAAGTCACGATCACCTCAGCGACGTTTTGACGGTGTGGTCCGCGACCCAGACGCCGCATCTTTGCCAGCACACCATCGCGGATCTGCTCGAACGCGAGCTTCCCTTGGTAAGGGTGGTCGCGCCGCTTGTCGGTGGGGGCTTTGGCACCAAGGCACCATTCTACTCCGAGGAGATCGTGGTTCCGGTGGCCGCGATGAAGCTTGGGCGGCCGGTCAAATGGATCGAAGACCGGCGCGAACATTTCCTTTCCGCCACTATGGAGCGTGACCAGTATTGGACAGTCGCCGTCGCGGTCGATCGCGACGGCCGAATTCTCGGCCTGCGCGGCGCCATGATCCACGACAGCGGCGCCTATCTGCCCTGGGGTGTCATTGCGCCCTATATCGCGTCGACCACATTCCCTGGCCCTTATGTGGTGCCGGCCTTCCGCTTTGAGACCACAGTGGTGCTCACCAATCGGGTCCCGACTACCGTGGTGCGCGGGGCCGGCCGGCCCCAGGCGGTGTTTGCCATGGAACGGCTGATGGACCGTGCCGCCCGCGAGCTTGCGATCGACCGTGCAGAACTGCGCCGCCGCAACATGATCACGCCGCAGCAGATGCCCTACAGTGTCGGGCTGATGTTCCGCGACGGCAAGCCGCTCGTCTATGCGAGCGGGGATTTTCCTCGCAGCCAGGCCCGCGCCATCGCGCTCGCCGACTACAGCGGTTTTGGCGCCCGGCAGAAAAGCGCGCGTGCGGCGGGGCACTACATCGGCATCGGCATCGCCAATTATGTCGAAGGCACCGGACTCGGTCCGTTCGAGGGCGTTGCGGTACGCGTTCTGCCGAGCGGCAGGGTCGCCGTCGCAACCGGCGCAACCACGCAGGGCCAAGGGACGCACACGATGCTTTCGCAAATCGTTGCCGACCGGCTCGGCTGCCGCATCGAGGATGTGGTCGTGACCGCCGGCGACACGAACGCGATCAGTCAGGGTGTTGGCGCCTTCGCCAGCCGGCAGGCGATCAACGCCGGGAATTCGGCGTCGATCGCGGCCGAGGACGTGAGGGCGCAGGTCATCGCGCTCGCGGCACGCACAATCGGGGTTCCGGAAACCGAGATCGACGTGGACGAGGGTCGCGCCGTGGCCCGGGGCGGCAACAAGCCGATCCTGACTTTCGGCGAACTTGCACGCCTTGCTCAGGGCATGCCGGGCTTTTCTCTCAGCCCCGGCCAAAGGCCAGGCCTTGAACACACAGCCTATTTCACGCCGCCCCAGGCGTCCTATTGCAACGGCACCCATGTGGCCGAAGTCGAGGTCGATCCGATGACCGGCGGCGTGACGATCCTCAACTATATCGTTGCCCATGACAGCGGCAGCCTCATCAATCCGATGATCGTCGATGGTCAGGTCCAGGGCGGCGTCGCGCACGGTATCGGTAATGCACTGTTCGAGTTCATGAAGTATGATGCGAACGCCCAACCGCTCACGACGACTTTCGCGGACTATTTGATGCCATTGGCGGGCGACGTCCCGTCCTGCGTCATTGAGCATGTGGAGACTCCAAACCCGCTCAACCCGCTCGGCGTCAAGGGCGCCGGCGAAGGTGGCGCCATTCCGGCGCCGGCCGCGATCGTGGCGGCGATCGAGGACGCCCTGTCGCCATTCGGCGTGCATTTTGCCGAAATGCCACTGAGGCCAGACCGCATCGTGGCGGCGCTAAAGGAGGGTGGCACATTTGAGAAGTTGCCATGAAGGGTGCCCTCCATGGCTTGGTCAACCACTGCCGCCTTCCGGCAGCGGCTTGGCCCACACCAAATCGCGGTTGACCAGTAGCTACTTTCCGAGGGACACCGATGTCGCGGAAGGTGTCCTTAAGGGGTTGATGTCGACCGGGTAGCGGTGCGCGAAAGCGGGTCATTCAATATCGGCAACGCGCCGACGGGTACGGGTGGCCATCGGGGGATTTTGATGCAGCAAGGTTCGCCGTTTTGGCACTTTTCGCTTCGGTTTTATCGCCAGCCCGCAGTAGCGGACGCCTGTATCGCGCTTCAGGACGGCTGCGGCGTGGACGTGAACATTCTGCTGTTCCTGCTGTGGCTTGCCACCGCACGTCGGCGCGTTCCCGTGGCAGCAGCCGAGGAACTGTGCGCGAAGGCCGCAGCGTGGCGAGAGGACGTGGTGGCGCCGTTGCGCAGCGTGCGACGCCGGCTCAAGGATGGCTCAACGTTGGTTGAACGCGGTGCGGTGGAATTGTTTCGCACCAGGATCAAGGCGATGGAGCTTGAATCCGAACGGTTGCAACAGGAGGCCATGTTTACGCTCGCGGCCGGACTGGTCACCGAGAACGCCGCCACGACCGAGGCCGCAGCCCGCGCCAATATAGCGGCCTACGAACACGCATTGGCACGGACATTCGCGGCGGCGGCCGTGGGCGTGCTCCTGAGGGCTGTTTTGGCTGACGAACCTGCGTAGATGGGTCGACCGAGGCCGCAGCCTGCCATCCGTCCGGGCGCCACCGGACCAGGATCGGCCGATCATAAACGAAACCCTATCATCGACACGCGCCGAAAAGCCCGTCAGGGGTTTGCAAGAGCTTGAGCCCATCCTACAGATGCGGCTTGATGACCTCAAAGATCGCGCCCCTGACAGAATATCGCACGCTTTCGCATCGAGGGATCCAAGGATGAAAACAACTGTACCGCGCCGGCTGATCATCGGCATCTCCGGCGCGTCCGGCACCGTGTACGGCATTCGCATGCTGCAATTGCTGCAGGGTACCGACATCGAGACCCACCTGGTGATGAGCAAGTCCGCCGAGATGACGCTTGCTTACGAAACCGACCTCAAACCCAAGGACATCCGCTCCCTCGCAAAAGTCAATCATCCCAATGGTGACATCGGCGCGTCGATTTCGTCAGGCTCGTTCCAGACCATTGGCATGGTGGTAGCGCCATGCTCGATCAAAACCATGAGCGAGATCGCAACCGGAGTGACCGGTTCGCTGTTGTCCCGCGCCGCCGACGTTGTGCTCAAGGAGCGCCGCCGCCTCGTCCTCGCGGTGCGCGAAACGCCGCTTCATGGCGGCCATCTGCGGACCATGACCCACTTGGCCGATATCGGCGCCGTCATCGCGCCGATCGTGCCGGCCTTCTACAATCGGCCCAAAACCATCGACGACATCATCAATCACACGGTCGGCCGCCTGCTTGACCTGTTCGGCATCGAAACCTCGGTGGTGCGGCGATGGCAGGGCGGCGGCGCAGACGAATAGGCGGCGCACAACGCGTGGCCAAAATCGCGACCTGCCGGCCGCAAAGGGAGGGAGATGCCTTGCCGGCGAGCACGGACTGCTGCACCCGCCGGACATGGTGTGCGCCTATTTGGCTAACGAGGCAAATCCCTGTCCCGTTGCGGCCAGCTCTTCCAACAGCGGCGCCGGGCGATGGCGTTGGTCGCCGGTTGTGCGGGCGAACGCCGCCAGCTTATCACGAATGTAGCCAAGGCCTACGCTGTCGGCGTAATGCATCGGCCCGCCGCGATAAACCGGGAAGCCGTAGCCGTACACCCAGATCACGTCGATGTCGCCGGGACGGGCGGCGATTCCCTCACGCAAGATCCGGGCGCCCTCGTTGATCATCGGGAACAGCAGGCGCTGCACCATCTCATCCTTGCCAAGAGCGCGGCGCACAATGCCGCGCTCCGCCGCCGTGTTGACGATCAGCTGTTCGACCTCAGCATCAGGTTGCGGCGTGCGCGAGCCCGCATCATAGAGATAAAATCCGCGACCGGTCTTCTGCCCGTAACGGCCGCGTTCGCACAGCTGGTCGGCAATTGGCGCCGTGAGCGCCTGCGCCTTGCGCATGCGCCAGCCGACGTCGAGACCGGCAAGATCCGCCATTGCGAACGGACCCATTGGGAAGCCGAAATCCGCCAGCGCGCCGTCGACATCTGATGGCAGCGCACCCTCAAGCAACAGGCGCTCGCTCTCGATCGACCGCAGCCGCAGCATGCGATTGCCGACGAAGCCATGACAGACGCCGACGATTGCGGGAACCTTGCCGAGCTTGCGGCCGACCGCAACGGCGGTGGCAAGCGCCTCAAGCGAGGTGGCGGCGCCGCGCACCACCTCCAGCAGGCGCATCACATTGGCGGGGCTGAAAAAATGCATCCCAAGCACGGCCTGTGGCCGCCGCGTGCCGCGAGCGAGCGCATCAATGTCGAGATAGGACGTATTGGAGGCGATGACGGCGCCCGGCTTGACAATACGGTCGAGCCTGCCGAACACCTCCTGTTTCACACCCATATCCTCGAACACGGCCTCGATCACGATATCGGCATCCGCAGCAGCCGCAAGGTCGGTCGTGCCCGCGATGCGGCCGATGCGCGCCGCCATCTCGCCGGCTGCAAGTCCACCGCGCGCTGCCGTGTTGCGGTAATTGCGCGTCACCATGTCTAGGCCGCGCGCCAGCGCTTCGTCGCTCATCTCCACCACGGTTACCGGAATGCCCGCGTTGGCGAAACACATGGCGATGCCGCCCCCCATGGTGCCGGCACCGATCACGGCGGCCTTGTTGATGTCATGGGCTTTGGCGTCGCGGAGATCCGGCATCCTGGCGGCTTCCCGCTCGGCAAAGAAGATATGGCGTTGGGCTTTGGATTGGTCGCCCGCGACCAATTCAAGAAACAAATCCCGCTCGCGCTTGAGCGCATCGGCGACAGGCAGCGTAATGGCGCCCCGCAAAGCCGAAATGGCGGCAAGCGGCGCATTCTGGCCTCTGGCGCGCTTGGTGTAATTCGCAGCCGCCGCATCAAACGCGGCGAGATCGCGCGCGCTCGCGAGCTTTTCGTCGCGGTTTCGAGCCAGCACCAGCGGGCGCTTCTCGGCGACCCACCGCCGCACCAACGCAATGGCACCGGCGACGAGATCGCCCTCGATGAGTTCGTCGATCAAGCCATTGTCGAGCGCCTCGCGGGCCGGGATCGGGTCGCCCGAAAGAATCATCGCCATGGCCTTTTCCATGCCGACCAGCCGCGGCAGGCGCTGCGTGCCGCCCGCGCCGGGAATGATGCCGAGCTTGATTTCCGGCAGGCCAAGGCGCGTCTGAAGAGCAGCGACGCGGAAATGGCAGCCCAGCGCAAGCTCGAGACCCCCGCCAAGCGGGGTGCCGTGCAGCGCCGCCACAACAGGTTTGCGGCTCGCTTCGATCGCCTCGATGATGGCAATGGCACTGGGCGGGCGCGGCGGCTGGCCGAATTCCGTGATATCGGCGCCGGCCACGAAGGTGCGGCCCGCGCACGCGATCACCACTGCCGAGATGTCGTGATCGCCGGTCGCCCGCGATAACAGGTCGAGGAGCCCGACCCGGACCGCGTGCTTCATGGCATTGACCGGCGGATTGTCGATCGTGATGATGGCGACATCGCCATCGGCTCGCATGCTCACAAATTCGGACACGTCCGGCATTCCTTTGTTGCGTCGAGAGTTCCCAAGCTAGCGGTTCGGCCGGGAAACGCGACATTTGCTTGCGCGTCCTTGCAGAACGCAGACAGGTGGCGCCAACTGCGCGTTTGCGCCCATCAGCTTCGCCGTCGAGGGCCTCAGAATTCCAATTTGTCGCCGGGCCTGATTGGGAAAACCTTCACCGGTGCATTGCCAAGTGCGTCCATGTATTCCTGTGGCGTTCCCTTGCCGAGCGGATTAGCGCCGTAATGCATCGGGATTGCGTATTTCGGCTTCAGCATCTCCTTGGTGGCATAGGCGGCATCGACCGGATCCATCGTGAAGTTGCCGCCGATCGGCAGCATGACCAGATCTGGCTTGTAGTATTCGCCGATGAACTT
>JASHRR010000677.1 GCA_030037185.1 Xanthobacteraceae bacterium
GGTCATGGCGTGCCCCTCGCGTCTGGCCGTTCCGCCTTCCTGGTGACCTGCTCCAATGCCGCGGCAGCTACAAAATGCAGCCATCGTTGCAGATGTATCCCGGCTAGCCGATGCGCCCCAGCGCCGGGAACCACTCCAACAGATAATAGCTCGCCTCACTGACGAAGCCGGTAAGGAACGCAACGCCAGTGAGCACAAGAAGCCCGCCCATCGCCTTTTCAACCATTTCTAGATGGCGCTTGAAGCGCGCAATGAAAGCGGTGCAGGGCTCGACAGCGAGCGCCGCAATGATGAACGGAATGCCGAGTCCGGCAGAATAGACGGCCAGCAGCCCGGCACCCTTGGCGACCGTCTCTTTGGAGGCTGCCACCGCCAGGATCGCGGCAAGGATCGGCCCGATGCACGGCGTCCAGCCGAACGCGAAGGCGAGCCCCATCGCATAGGCGCCCCACAGGCCGACCGGCTTCGCCATCGGCACACGCTTCTCGCGCATCAGCACAGAGAGCCGGGTGAGGCCGAGGAAATGCAGGCCCATGACGATGATGGCGATGCCGGCCAAGAGGCCAAGCTGCGCCGAGTAGGCCTGCACCAGCGCGCCAATGGCGCTTGCACTCGCCCCGAATGCGATGAACACGGTCGAGAAGCCGGCGACGAACAGGAGCGCCGCATACACCGTATCGGCCCGCACCATCGGCGCCGGCTCGGCGTCCGCCAATCGCTCCAGGGAGGCACCAGCAAGATAGACGAGATAGGGCGGCACCAGCGGGAGCACGCAGGGGGAAAGAAAACTCAGGACGCCGGCGAACAGGGCCGCGGCGATGGACACATCGGCTGTCATGGACGCCTAAATGCGCCAAGCGGATGGGCGAGGCAAGACCCGGGCCGTAAACGTGGTCGTGATTGCGGAGTCCGAAGATACGTGCCGGTTGGCTCCGGTTCGCCCTGGCTCCCAAAGTGGATCATCAATCGCCCACAAATACCATCCGCACCAGGAGGCGGCACACACCAGCCGCCTGGCAACGGGTGACCGGTGCTCAGATGCGGACTGCGTCGCTTGTTGCGATATGCTAGATAACCCAAACACGTTGTTCTGCGACGATTGCCCCAACAACCCAACGTCGTGCCCCCGATCACCCGCAACCTTCTCACCGACGTCGCCGGCATCCGGGTCGGCCATGCCGAGGATCCGCGCATTGCCTCCGGGGTTACAGTTATCCTGTTCGATGAGCCATTCGTGACCGCGGTTGACGTGCGCGGCGGCGGGCCTGGCACGCGGGAGACCGATCTCCTCGACCCTGCCCGCACCGTCGAGGCTGTCGATGCGATTGCGCTGTCTGGCGGATCAGCGCTGGGGCTCGATGCGGCATCGGGCGCGCAGGCTTATTTGCGCGAGATTGGACGCGGTTATGCGGTCGGCAGTGCACGCGTGCCGCTGGTGCCGGGCGCGATTTTGTTCGATCTCCTCAATGGCGGCGACAAGAATTGGGGCCGCTATCCGCCCTATCGGGAGCTTGCCTATGCGGCGGCCGCACGCGCAGGCATGGATTTCGCGCTGGGCAGCGTCGGGGCGGGCCTCGGCGCCACCACGGTGAATTTCAAGGGCGGAATCGGCTCGGCATCGGCGGTTACCGAGGCCGGTTTCACGGTCGCGGCGCTCGCCGTCGTCAATGCCGCCGGAAGCGTCGTGATCGACGACGGGCCGTGGTTTTGGGCGGTGCCTTTTGAGCAAAACGGCGAATTTGGCGGCCATGGCTTCCCAGCCGCCATGCCGGCCCGGGCGCTGATGGCCCGCACCAAGGGAGCGCTGCTTCAGAGCACCACCTTGGTGGTGGTGGCGACCAGTGCCGCGCTCTCCAAGGCTCAGGCCAAGCATATGGCCGTCATGGCGCAGGACGGACTCGCCAGAGCCATTCATCCGGTGCATACCGCCCATGACGGCGACACCGTATTCGCGACCGCCAGCGGGCGGCGCCCTCTCCGCAATGCGCGCTTCGAACTGACGGCAATCGGAACCGCGGCGGCGCAAGTCGTGGCCCGCGCCATCGCGCGCGGCGTATTCGAAGCCGAGCCTTTGAATTTTCCTCCGTCTTTACCTGCATATAAACACAAATTTTAAACGTATGGTCTACACCACCCGCCTGCCAACAAGGGCTAACCCGCCTTTGGCAAAAAGGGATTTCGTGTTCTGCCACAAAAAACCCACCAGCTATGCGGTACGGTGCCGCATTGTTGGATTGAAAACTCAAAATTTTGTTTACATGGAAAGGGCTAGGGAATCAGTTTCTAGCGGGCGGGGGCGTATTGCGGCCCGTCTGATTCGCGTTGGTCCGAGGCAGCGACGGCACGTGAGGTAATGACATGAGGCGCCAAGTTATCACAGGCGGAGCGATTGTCGCCATTTCGGTGGCATTGGCGGCGACCTATAACGTCGTGCAGAGCCGGTGGTTCAATGCCGCCGCGCAATGGAGCGCAACACGCATCGAGTCCGTCAGCCCGAAGTCCCCGGACCGCGAAATGCCGCGCGAAACCGCCGCGGGAGGGCCTGAGCAAAACAGCGGCGCCGAGCCGGCCAAGCTGGCCTTGCAACAGCAATCCGGCACGGCTGCGCCAACCGGCGCGCCGCAACCCCAATCGGCCGGTTCTTTGCCGGCACAGGCGGCGCCGCAAACCGCAACGCCGACCACCGCCGCCAAACCCGCCATCCCGTGCGCCAATCCGAACGCCCTGGGCGTCAGCCGGGTGGTTGAGATCGACACCAGCGGCGGACCTGGCTTCGGCTCCCAGCACTTCAAGACCTTCGATTTCCTGCGTGATCATGAGGTCGCGCTGACCTTCGACGACGGCCCATGGCCCAATAACACCCCCGCGGTGCTCAAGGCGCTGGCCGATCAATGCTTGCGGGCGACATTCTTCCCGATCGGAAAGCATGCAACCTATCACCCGGAGATCCTCAAACAGGTCGTCGCGGCCGGCCACACGATCGGTAATCACACCTGGTCGCATCAAGACCTTCAGGCGGTATTGAAAAGGAGTGGCGAGGACGCCGCCATTGAGGAAATCGAGAAGGGCGCAAGCGCGGTCCGCATGATGGCGGGCGCCCCGACCGCGCCATTCTTCCGCTTCCCGGATCTGCGCCACCCGCCCGAGATGCTCACCTATCTGGGCGGGCGGAACATCGCGAGCTTCTCGACCGACATCGATTCCTTTGATTTCAAGATCAGGAAGCCCGATGAGCTTGTCAGGTCCCTCATGGGCAAGCTCAACAAGCTCGGAAAGGGCATCATTCTGATGCACGACTTCCAGAGGGTGACCTCAATCGCGCTGCCGCAAATCCTCGGTGAGCTCCAGAAGAACGGCTTCAAGGTGGTGCACATGGTCCCGAAGGACATGCTCACCACCCTTCCGCAATTTGACGAGGCCGTGCTCAAGGAGAACAAGTTACCGACCTTGTCCGAGAACAAGCCGACAGACAGCGTCGTGCGCACGATCAGCGGGCAATAGATGCCTTCGCGCGCATTATGCTGTCGCAATTAGAGAGCGCGACGAACTTGTCTTGGTAGGCCGACCGATTCCAGGTCCCGCGGCCACTTGAACCGAGAGTTCGACGAACGGGCGGTCGCGCGCTCCACTTGGTTGAATCACGCCCGTGCTGACAGGCAGGCCTCGATCGCTAAGGCCAATTCCCTGATCGCCTCGGTAGCAAAGAATCGCCGGATGGCGGGTGTCTGCTAGCTGCGCGCAAACCGCTCCGCCCGATAAGGCGCCGGATCGCAGAACGGGATCGCCCCGGTCATCATCTCGGCGATGAGGCGACCGGTAACCGGCCCGAGCGTCAGCCCTGAGTGGCCGTGGCCA
The DNA here is from genome assembly GCA_030037185.1 of Xanthobacteraceae bacterium. Next base: position 3,856 of record JASHRR010000677.1, read on the forward strand.
AAGGCAAGCCACAGGTGGGCTTGGCCCGGCGCGCGCCCGATGACGGGGCGGGAATCTGCAAAGCAGGGGCGCGCGCCTATCCACGGCTTGTCCTCCACGGCATCGCCGAGCGGAAACAGGTCGCGCGCGGTCGGCAATACGCGGTTGAGCTGCACCGGCGTGGGGGCAGCGTCGCGGGCGGCGAATTCAGCGCCGGTCGTAATGCGGATGCCCTGCTCCATGGGAGCGAGGCAATAGCCGTTGTCGGCATCGAGAACGGGCCGCCTAAGGTTGGCATTGCCGCGCAGGCCGAAATGACGATGATAGCCGCGCTTGACCGCGAGCGGCAGATTGATGCCGAGCGGGCCGAGCAGATCGGGCGCCCACGGCCCGAGCGTCACCACCGCATCCTTAGCGTCGATCGGCCCTTGTGCCGTTTCGATCCGCCACCGGCTGCTGAGCTGGTGAAGGCTGCGGGCGTCGCCGGTGACGGTCACGCCGCCGAGCGCCGTAAGCCGTGCCGCATAGGCGCGGGTGAGGGCGAGCGGATTGGTGACGCTTGCGGCCTCTTCCCAGAAAACGGCATGCCGAAATACCGGCGCCAGCGACGGTTCAAGCGCGCGGGCGGCGTCCGCCTCCATGGCGCGCACCGGCATGCCGAGTTCCGTCGCAAATGCACGTTCGCGCGACGTCGCGGCAAAGCTGCGGTCGCTGCGATAAAGCTTGAGCCAACCGGTATGTCGCAGATAGCGGTCTGCGGACGCCTCTGCCGCCAGCGCCTCGTGCTCAGCGAGCGCACGGGCGAACAGCGGCCGCATCGCCCGCATGGTGGCGATGAGTTGCGTGGGCGCCGAATTGCGACGAAACGCCAACAGCCAGGGCATCACCCGAGCCAGAAAGCTCGCATGGTAATTGGCTTCGGGCGCCCGCTTGAGGGCGATGCGGATGAGCGACTTCAGGCTGGCCGGAAATGCAACGGGAAACAGCGTGTTGGCCTCGATGATGCCGGCGTTGCCGTAAGACGTACCACGGCCAGGTTCGCCGCGGTCGACGAGCGCAACCACGAGGCCACGCTTGACGAGATGCAGCGCCACCGAGACGCCCACAATGCCGGCACCAAGCACGATCGCGTCGGTTCGGGCCA
>JASHRR010000678.1 GCA_030037185.1 Xanthobacteraceae bacterium
AAGGCGTCGTCGGGCGCCGAAACGATGCAAAAGACGATAGCAGTCGCCCGCTCCCCAACACAGGGGAAACGGACGCTACGAGGCGGAGGAAACGCGGGACGCGGCACTCTGTAGCTTGCGGATGCGCTCCAGGAGATTGCTTTCCGACGGCATGGCGTCGCCACCGTTGGGGGCGCGCTCAAAACCGGCCTGGCGGATGGCGGCCGTGTCGTTGAGAATTGCGGCCGACGCCGCTCCGGTTTCGCTCATCGACATATGAGCCACCTGAGCCGCAATATCGGCAATGCGCTCCCGCAGGAGTTCGATTTCGGCGCGCTCGGCGTGGGTGTCGTCGGCCTCGCGCTTCTCCTCCAGCGCCCTGGTCATGGCTGACACAGCGGAGCGTTCGTTGAGCAGCCGCTGCGCCGCGTCACCGGCGTCCCGCTCCAGTTCGGCAATCCTTGATCTGAATTGCTCGGTCTGGGTCTTGAGCAATGCGATCTCGACTTTTTGGGTCTCGCTCGTGAGTGTCAGCTCGTTGATGTCGCGGGCGGCTTTGGCAAGCTCGGCTTGCCTGGCGGTGAGCGCCAGCGCGCTTGCCTCGGCTGCAGCTGACTGTACAACATGTTCCTGCTCGGCTTGCCTGTTCTCGATGCTGAGGCTTCTGAGCCTGGCGCCAAGCTCGTCGGCGGCGGCGTTTTTCTCGTTCAGCTGAGCCTTGAGCCTGGCGATCGCCTCCCCCTTGCGGGCGATCTCGCCGCGCTGGTTGGTGACAGTCGCCTCGAGCTGCTCGACCGTCATCTCCAGCCGCCGGATCGACATCGCGAACTCGGCGCGCAGCTTGTCCCGGTCGGCCTGGATCTCGGTCAACGATACCGGAATGGCATCTTCCAGGCGCCGTTGGGTCAGGCGGACCGCCCGGTGGTGCACCGAGGAGATTAATGCGAGCCCCAGCAGGCTGGCGACGAGAAATCCGGCTGAAAAAAACATGATCGACTCGATCATGAATCAAGCTCCTGCAAGACTGGCGCCGCAGCGGAGGCCTTTTCCGCGAGTGTGCGCATTTTTGCCCAGGTCCTTTTCGCCCAGCCCCTCTCCGCAGCCCCTTGCGATTGGGGCAGATTTGCGGACGAACGGGAGGAAGCCCTGCCCAGTACGATGATCCAACCTCATCAATGACCGACGGATCAAAACGGATTCCACGTTGAAACCGGCGTGAACTTCAAATAGCCGAGGTTCGCGCCGAGCCGCAGCCCGACGCCGGAGCGGATCGGCACCAGCACAATGTCGCTGGCCGTCAACGCCGTCATACCGAAACCGCCGATCAAATAGGCGGAACCATCGATGCCGGCAAATCGCTGGTAGATCGCTTCCGTCGCAGGCAGGTTGTAGACCAGCATCATGGTGCGGGCGCCGTCGCCACCGAAATCCCATCCGAGCGTCGGCCCCTGCCAGAACACCTTCAGGTCGCCGGCATTTTTCGTATAAAGCATGCCTTCGCCGTAGCGCAGCCCGCCGAAAAAGGCGCCACCCGCCTCCTCTCCCAAAACATAGCCGTTCGGCTGGCCCCACCGGCTGACGGCAGCTTCGATCACGCTTGCAAGCCCTCGTGACACGGTGCCGAAGAACCGATGACCGGCGTTAACCAGCTCCCCGGGGGTAAATTCCTGCTGCGGCGCGGGGGCGGGCGCAGGCGTATAACCCTGTGGCGGCGGGTAGGGGCCTCCGGGCGGCGGCGGCGGGTAAGCTGGATAAGAGTCCTGGGGCGGAGGGTAGGCACCCGGGGGTGGCGGCGGGTAAGGTCCGCCAGGTCCCGGCGGGTAAGCGCCCGGGGGTGGATAGGGTTGTGCGACGGCGGTTGCCGCAGATGCGCTCCACAACACCAGCCCCATCAAGATAAGTGAGGCGATTGTTCGCGGCGTGGCTGGCATCGCAGGCTCCTTAAAAGGTTTGTTCGGCGGAAAGCCGCCCGCCGCCGCATATTAAGCGGGGATTTATTAACGATGGGCTGCGCGCGCAGCCACCATCGCGTCCGGGAATCAGCATACCGCGTCGCGTCATCTTTCGGCGGAACTATGGCCTCAACACGGCAACATGAAAAGCCGTTCATCGAACGCATTGCGATAAGGCGTAAATCCCCAAGGCAGGCGATGTGACAATGACTTAGCCTGCGTCATTTGCGCACGGCGCGGCTGCATCGAGCACGCGCGCCCGGTCGCCCCACGCAATGAAGGCCGGGATACGGAAATCGCGCGCGGTCTCGCCGTATCGCAGGGCGCCGCCGTGCGCAAGCGTCACTGTTCCACCGGCTGCCGCCACTAACGCATGACCAGCCGCCACATCCCACTCGCAGGTGGGAGCAAGTCTCGGGTAAATGTCGGCGGCGCCTTCCGCGATCCGGCAGAATTTCAGCGCCGAGCCGCACGCGATCCGATTGCCGATATGAAGCCGGTCCAGCAACGCCACCGTGGCGGGGTCGAGATGGGAGCGGCTCACCGCCGCAACGACGCCGCCGCGTTGCGGAGTTCGCACTCTGATCGGCTGGGCGGCGCCGGTGCCGTCGCGGCAAGACGACATTGCCAGCCGTTCGGCGCCGTGCCGGACGCAGCCGCGATAGACGAGCCCCGCTGCCGGCACCGCGACAATGCCGGCCACTGGCTCGTGGTCGCGTATGATCGCGAGATTGACGGTGTATTCGCTCGATCCGGCAACAAATTCCTTGGTCCCGTCGAGCGGATCAATCAGGACAAAGATGTCGCCTAGTCGCGCCGGCCGGACCGCCATTTCCTCTGATACGACGGCAATGCCGGGCATCAGCCTTGCGACCGCGTCCAGCAATATCGCCTGCGAGCGTTCGTCCGCATCGGTGACCGGCGTTTGATCGGCCTTGATGCGAACGTTGCGGGTCGCTCCGAGCGTGGAGACTGCGGCGGCCGCGACTGCCTCAGTGAGCTTCGCCAACAGAACCTCGTCCACCTCCTCGCACAGCGCTCGACCCATGCTCACCCCGATTCATCACCGCCACCTTGGCGGCGCGCTTAACTAAAGATCAGCCACCTCGGGACATGAGGCACTCTTGCGACGCCGCCGACGCCGCAACGGTGGACAGCGCGCAAGGTGCTGTCATGGCCCGCGCCGCCACAATGATTGCCTCGCCATCTGCCTCGATCGACACCGCGAGCCCGCTGGCGCGGCCGAGAAGGCCGGTATAGAAAGGCTGAATTGCGTGGGCATCGACCACGCCGCGGTCTGGCAAGCCCGCGAGCAGCGCCGGCACAGCCTGCGGGATGCGGGCATTGAGCCCGCACGCTGAGATCTTGAAGGTCATCGCTGCGGGCGGCCCCTCGCCTTCCACCGTCACAACGCCGCCCCGCGGAATCGACTGGGCGGCGACGAGAATCATGTTCAGCAGAAGCTTGACGCGGTTTTTCGGCAGCAGCGCGCTCGACAGGTTCCAGCAAAGCTTGACCTTCTCGTCCTCGACGAAACCGCGGGCGACGTTTTCGGCATCGCCCAGATCGACCTGAGCGGCGGGCGAACCGGCGGCTCCGAAAGCCATTCGGCAAAACTGCAGGCGTGCCGAAGCCGTCCGCGCGCTCTTCTTGATCAGGTCGAGGGCGAAGTTCCTGGTCTCTTCATCCTTGGATTCTTCGAGCACTTCCAAACCGTTGACGATCGCTCCCGACGGGCTGATCAGATCGTGGCAAACCCGCGAGCACAACAGCGCCGCAAGATCGAGGGCTTCGAGCGTAACGGGAATCGACATGCAATTTGCTCCTCAGACGGGTGAAGCTTAGCCCGAAGGCGGCGTCCGATGTGCCGCCGTCCACCACTCAACTCACTGTGTTTGCTTGATAAATTCTGATCAGCCTGGGGTCGTTTGTATGCGAGCTTGCTGGTCAGGTCAATGCCCGGAACTCCGGTGCGGAAACTGCCAGTGTTGAACACCGCGCGACTCCTCTTGCCGGGGTCTGATGGGCACGATCAGACCTGTCGCTCGTTTCATATGGGGTAGAACTGACACGATCGGTGGCAAACGCCACAAGGGGTTGATTAGCCGATACTTTTGAGAAATCTCGTCATCGCAGCACGCTGGCCTTTTGGCCACATTGATCAACGACTCCTGCATTATTTTACTGCTTACTGGCGACTCTCGCCAGCTGATCGACGGCGAGTCGGTCCACGATTGAGGTCTTAAGCGCCCGCCTGCGGGCGCTGGGCTTACTCCTCCTTATATCCATACTGGGGAACATTGCCGGTCGCGCCGTAGTATCTGTACGGCAGGAACTTGCCGGTCATGGTGAGCTTCACCCGGTCGCCGCGCGGATCGGGCTGGCGTTCGAGCTGCAGGTCGAAGTCGATCGCCGACATGATGCCGTCGCCGAACTCCTCCTCGATCAGAGCCTTCAGGGCTGGGCCGTTTACCATCATCAGCTCATAGAAACGATAGATCAGCGGATCGGTCGGCGGCATCTGCGCGCCGCGATAGGGCACCTCATTGAGCATTGCCTGCTCGGCGTTGCTCAGTCCGAACAGCTCAGCAGCCTTGGCGGCTTGCGGCTTGGTCAATTTCATCTGCCCATGCAACGCGCCAGTGACCAGCAGCGGCGAAAATCCGCCGATCTGTTCGCAGATGTGCCTCCAGCTCCAGCCCTTCTCGCGCTTGATATCGAGGATTTTTTCGGTGAGGTCGGCACGGTTCACGGCAGGCTCCTTGGCGTCGGTGATCCGCCAGACATGCAATTCATGTACCGGCTCATCCGATCTTACACCCGTATCGGCGCGCCTCATGCGTCTGATATCAGCAAGGCCCCCTCAGCGCTTGCGCGCCTCATGCCAGCCCACGACTGCGTCGGCAACCGAATCGGTCGATGCGAAATACGGCTTGATATCGATGAGCGGCGTGCCATCGAGGCAGTCGACGCCGACGACGGAGAGCCGGTTGCCCGACACCTCGAGCAACGTCACCACGCTCGCCGCAATCGGGTTCGGACGCGCCGGCGAGCGCAGCGCAAATGTGCCTCGCGCTTCGCCGTAGTGACGCGGCACCTGCAGGACGAGATCGCGACGCGACTTGTCCATCCAGTAAAGCACAATCAGATGCGAGCAGCTCTCCACGCCCTTGAGCGCCGCAGCGTAGCGCGGATCAACTTCGAGCGTGCAGACGGCATCGGATTCACGGGCGTTCTTGGGACATTCCTCGCGGCGGGTCCAAGGGGTCCGAATCCGGCCAATGAAATAGACGCCGGCATCGCTCTTCTCCGGCAAGGCAATGGCGACCTCGCCGGCCCTGATGCCGAACTCTTCGTCGGCCATGCGGTTCTCCTTTCGGTGGGCTGCGGTGGGCGGGCGCGATCCCACGATTTTTGCTACGGATTACTTGCATAAAGATATCTTTATGTCTATCTATTGCCGAACGGGCTTCTGTATCGGCCCGCCGGATTGGGAAAGGTCCCACAATGGTGGCCCGGATCACCTTTGATGAATTGAACGTCACCCTCAAGGCGGCCGGGGAGGAAACCCGGCTGCGCATTCTCTGTCTGCTGGCCGAAGCCGAACTCACCGTGTCGGAACTCACCGAAATCCTGCGCCAGTCGCAGCCGCGTATATCGCGCCACCTCAAATTGCTGGCTGAGGCGCAACTCGTCGAGCGCTTTCGCGAAGGCTCCTGGGCATTTTTCCGCCGCTCCGACCACGGTGCGGCGGCCGCCGTCGTTGCCCACCTCATCGCTGCGCTCGATCCCGGCGATCCGATCCTCGCGCGCGATCGCGAGCGGCTCACCGGCGTTCGGGCCGCGCGCGTCAAGTCGGCGCAGGACTATTTTCGCCGGCACGCGGCCGAATGGGACCGCATCCGCCGGCTTCACGCCGCCGATGACGCGGTCGAGGCCGAGATTCGCGCCATGCTGCTGGACCGCCCGTTTCGTTCCCTGCTCGATCTCGGGACCGGGACCGGGCGCATTCTTGAGTTGTTCAGCTCCGAGATCGAGCGCGGTCTTGGCATCGATCTCAGCCGCGAGATGCTGGCGGTCGCGCGCAGCCGGCTCGACCATGCGGGCATCCGCAATTGCAGCGTCCGCCAGGGAGACATCTTCGATCTTTCAATGCCGCGCGACTCCTTTGATGTCGTCATCCTCCATCAGGTGCTGCATTTTCTCGACGACGGCGGCCGCGCGATCCGCGAGGCAGCGAGGCTGCTGCGGCCCCAGGGCCGGCTGCTGGTTGTCGACTTTGCGCCGCATGAACTTGAGTTCCTGCGCGAACAATACGCCCATCGCCGGCTCGGCTTCGCTGCCGATACCGTCAGCCAATGGATGGAACAGGCGGGGCTCGAGGGCGTGGTGCACAGCACCCTCGCGCCGGAGCCAGGCTCGGAACGAAAGATCGCGGTGTCCCTGTGGCTCGCCCACGATCCGCGCCTCGCGATTGCCGGCCTGCGCGAGGTGGCGTGATGCAGCCGATGACGCCGCCGCGCGCCAGCCGTCTCGTCCCCCAACAACGCCGGGTGCGCGTCTCCTTCGAGTTCTTTCCGCCCAGAACCGCCGAGATGGAAATGATCCTGTGGGAGGCGATCGCACGGCTCGCACCGCTCGCTCCGTCGTTCGTCTCGGTCACCTACGGGGCGGGCGGCTCGACCCGCGAGCGCACCCACGCGACCGTCAAGCGCATCATCGCCGAGACGCCGTTGGCGCCGGCCGCGCACTTGACCTGCGTGGCCGCCGACCGCGCGGAGGTCGACAGCGTCATCCGCTCCTATGTGGCGGCCGGCGTCCGACATATTGTGGCGTTGCGGGGTGACCCGGTCGGCGGCAATGCCGAACGCTACACACCCCATCCGCAAGGCTATCGAAACGCCGCCGAGCTGGTCGCCGCCATCAAGGCGGTCGCCGACGTCGAGGTCTCGGTATCGGCCTATCCGGAGAAGCATCCGGACAGCCGGTCGGTGGAGGCCGACATCGACATGCTCCAGGCCAAGGTCGATGCCGGAGCCGGTCGCGCCATCACCCAGTTCTTCTTCGATAACGACCTCTATTTTCGCTATCTCGATCGCGTACGCGCGCGCGGCATCACGATCCCGGTCGTGCCGGGCGTTCTGCCGGTGCAGAACTTCAAGCAGATGCGCGTGTTCGCCGAGCGTTGCGGCACCAGCGTTCCGGCGTGGCTCGCCGACCGCTTCACCGGGCTCGATGCCGATGCAGCGACGCGCCGCCTGATCGCCGCCGCGGTCGCGGCCGAGCAGGTGATGGACCTCGTCGATCGCGGCGTTACCGATTTTCATTTCTACACCATGAACCGCGCCGACCTCGTGTTTGCGATCTGTCATCTGCTGGGGGTGCGGGCGCAGGAGAAAGCTCTATGAGCGCTGATGATGTTCGCGGCCCGGGTCGGGCCACAGGGGCCTGTCGGCGCGTCTTCGGCGCGCGATGGCGCAATCGGCGACCGGCCGCGCCGAACCCGAATGCCGGCGCCGGATGGCGCGGCGCTCCAGGGCCACGAGACGGCGGCTGCGCCGCGACGCGGACAGGCCGCCCATGAATACGCTCATCTCATCTGCGGCCGAGACTGAACTGCGCCGGCGCGCCGGCGAGGGCATCCTGGTGCTCGACGGCGCCATGGGGACGGAAATCCAGGCACTCAAGCTCTCTGAGTCCGGCTATCGCGGCAGGCGCTTTGCCGACTGGCCGGTCGATCTGCGTGGCAACAACGACATCCTCGTTCTCTCGCAACCGGACACGGTGCGCGAACTGCATCTCAACTACTTCCGCGCCGGCGCCGATATCGTTTCTACCAACACATTCTCTTCGACCCGGATTGCCCAGGCCGACTACAGCGCGCAGGATCTTGTCGGCGAACTCAACCTTAACGGTGCGCGCCTCGCCAAACAGGCGGCCGCCACAGCGTCGCGCGAAGACGGCCGTGCGCGCTTCGTGGCAGGCGCCATCGGCCCGACCAACCGCACCGCTTCGATCTCGCCCGATGTCAGCAATCCGGGGTTCCGCGCCATCAGCTTCGACGAGTTGCGCCTCGCCTATGGCGAGCAGGCGCGCGGCCTTCTCGACGGCGGCGCCGATATCCTCCTGATCGAGACGGTGTTCGACACGCTTAACGCCAAGGCGGCGCTCTATGCCATCGCCGAACTGTTCGAGGAGCGCGGCGCAACCGTTCCGGTGATGATCTCCGGCACCATTACCGACCTGTCGGGACGCATGCTGTCCGGCCAGACGCCGGAAGCGTTCTGGATCTCAGTCCGCCATGCCGCTCCGTTTTCGATCGGACTCAACTGCGCGCTCGGGGCGAAGGAGATGCGCGCCCATATCGCCGAACTCGCCCGCGTCGCCGATGCGCTGGTGTGTGCCTATCCGAATGCAGGGCTGCCGAATGAATTCGGCCTCTATGACGAGAGCCCGGAATTCATGGCCTCGCTACTGGCGGAATTCGCCGACGCCGGGCTGGTCAATATCGTCGGCGGCTGTTGCGGCACCACGCCGGCCCATATCCGCGCCATCGCGCAAGCGGTGCGCGGCAAGCCGCCGCGCCGGCCGCCCGAGCCGCCGCACCAGTTGCGCCTGTGCGGGCTGGAGCCGTTCCGGCTGACGGCGGACATTCCGTTCGTCGATGTCGGCGAGCGCACGAATGTCACCGGTTCGGCGCGCTTCCGCAAGCTGATCACCGCCGGTGACTATCCGGCCGCGCTCGCGGTCGCACGCGACCAGGTCGCGGGCGGAGCCCAGGTGATCGACGTCAATATGGACGAGGGCCTGCTCGATTCGGAGCATGCCATGGCGACCTTCCTCAACCTCATCGCCGCCGAGCCCGACATCGCCCGCGTGCCGGTGATGGTCGATTCATCGAAGTTCAAGGTGATCGAGGCGGGCCTCAAATGCCTGCAGGGCAAAGCCATCGTTAATTCGATCTCGCTCAAGGAAGGCGAGGAGGAGTTTATCCGCCAGGCCCGGATCGTGCGCCGGTACGGCGCCGCAGTGGTGGTCATGGCGTTCGACGAACAGGGCCAGGCCGACACTCTCGCGCGCAAGATTGCGATCTGCCGTCGCGCCTATGACATCCTTACCGGCGCGGTGGGCTTTGCGGGAGAGGACATCATCTTCGATCCCAACATTTTCGCGATCGCCACCGGTATCGAGGAGCACTGCGATTACGCGGTGGCCTACATCGAAGCGACGCGGTGGATCAGGTCTAATCTGCCGGGCGCTCACGTCTCGGGCGGCGTCTCCAACCTCTCCTTTGCGTTCCGCGGCAACGAGCAGGTGCGCGAGGCGATGCACTGCGTGTTTCTTTATCACGCGATCGCGGCCGGGATGGACATGGGCATCGTCAATGCGGGACAGATCGCGGTCTACGATGACCTGCCGGCGGACTTGCGCCAAGCCTGCGAGGACGCGGTGCTCAATCGCCGGCCTGACGCGGCCGATCGTCTGCTCGCAATTGCCGGCCAATTTCGCCGGCACAAAGGTGAGGTCAAGGCCGCTGACGTCGCCTGGCGCGAATGGCCGGTCGATCAGCGCCTCGCGCACGCGCTGGTGCACGGCATTTCGGATTTCATCGCCGCCGACGTCGAAGCTGCACGCCAAACCGCGAAACGGCCGCTCGATGTCATCGAGGGTCCGCTGATGGCCGGCATGAACATT
>JASHRR010000679.1 GCA_030037185.1 Xanthobacteraceae bacterium
AGCAATATCGCGCGACCATTGCGCAGACGGGACGAGGCAACTTGTACGACCAGCGGCTCTACAAGGTTCTCGACTGACAGAGAGCAGCAGATTGGCAAACCCCGCAAACCATTTGGGAGGAGGAGTGCGCTTGCGCGCGGACAGAAGACGCCGGGGGGTCGCCAGCGAGATCGCGCGCAATCGCGGGCGGTTGGGGGGCTTAGCCGCCTAGCCGGCGCAGCTGCCAGACGAGGTCGTCGCGCGTCCGCGGCGGAGTGACCAGCCGCACGCCCGGCCCATGGGCTCATGCCGTCGCCCCGTCGATGAACACAACGCCGGCGCCTCCCAAGCGGCGGCCTTCATCGCCCGCCAGGTTGAATGCGCCGGGGTCCGCATTCAGCCTCTTGACTTGATTATCTAACTCGCTCCATGGGGGCGGTTACGTAACATGAAGAGGCCCCATGGCACTTTCCGACGCCGAGAAGCAGGCGCAGTGGCGCGCTCGCCGCAAGCAGCGCATCACGGATCTCGAATGGCGGGTCGTCGAGCTGCTGGAAGCGAACATCAAGTCGCTGTAAAGGAACGAATGGTTACGTAATCAAGCTGATCCCGCTCAAACCCGTGATGACGGTTCCCGCTTCACCGTTGCGCATCGGCAGAACTTGCAATTGCAAGCTCGGATTTCATGCGCGGACGTGGGTAAATCCGTGGGTAAAAACGGGCTGGATACGAAAACTCTAGCAATGTCAATTGTCGGTGGTCGGATGCAGTTTCCGCTGCGGGCGTCGCAACCGCATCGATTGTCAGCTGTTCGCCAGCAAGCCTCACCTCAAGCTGCCGCAGCTCATCGAGCGTCAAATCGTTGAGCCGGCGCGTCACCCCAAGACTTACCGACTGCGGAGCGCGCCCGAAAGCACGATCAGCCACGAGTGAGGCAGCCTGGATGCGGCACGACCAGGGCGCCGAGGGGTCTTCCATCACGCTGACCAGCACGCCGATTGCGCGTTCGCCGATCGACCCCATGGTCTTGACGGCCTCGATTGTACGTTTGTTCAGCGAGTCGGGCTTGCGTCCAGCACCTGTACTGCGGCCGCCACGCAGCATTTGATTTATGCCAGGTTTTGATTTTGGCTGAATTTATATCATGCGAAAGGCTGCCAGGGATCGCCTGCGAGGCAGTTCGAGCTGATGCAACCCGAGCCCTGCGCCGCGTCCCGTGCGGGCCACCCCCGGGGAGAGCTTGTTTTTGGCGGGCGGCGAGAGCCCGGCCGGGGTAGTCTAAGACGATGATATATCCGCTACGGGCGTGACATCGATCGTCAGCTGCTCGCCAGCAAGCTTCGCCTCAAGCTGCCGCAGCTCATCAAGCGTCAAATCGTTGAGCCTGCCAGTCACCTCAAGGCTGACCGACTGCGGAGCGCGCCCGAAAGCGCGATCAGCCACGAGCGAGGCCGCCTGGATGCGGCACGACCAGGGCGCCGAGGGGTCTTCCATCGCGCTGACCAGCATGCCGATTGCGCGTTCGCCGATCGGCCCCATGGTCTTGACGGCCTCGATTTTGTTCAGGCAGCCGGGCTTGCGTCCAGCACCTGCTCTGCGGCCGCCACGCGGCATTTGATTTATCCCAGGTTTTGATTTTGGCTGAATTTATCTCATGCGAAAGGCTGCCAGGGATCAAGCCCTGGATGGACCCCTCAGCCATCCAGGGCTTTCTCATTCAGCGGGTTGGTGCGATTAGCCTGTTTGCTGCAACCTTGAACTCCTTCGCTGCAATCTCAATCGCTTCCTTCTCGGTCTCGGCTTCGATAATACCAAGCCAAGTCAACTTGGATGCAAATTTATAAATCGTCCAGACCTTGGTCATCGTCTTGGTCATGCGAATGGCTTTACCCCAGCCGCTTTCATTTGTTCGTATCTGGCTTTGACTGATCCTGTTTTTCCTGGTCCTATGGCTACTCGCTAAAGCAAACGGTTACTGAAAAGGACGGTGCGCCATGAAGAAACTACTCACATCAATCCTGGTAGCCATGTGCCTGAGTTCGGCCGCGATGGCTCGCGATACACCCGCACAAGCTGCGGCACGCCAAGCATGGCTGGACGCCTCGGCAAACGACACAGGATGTATGACTAAGCATCATATCAGTATTCGCATTCTTATTGGGCGGGGAATTCAGCCCAACTCGCCCGAGATCGCCGATGTGCGAGCGGCCTGTTGGAAGGATATAGAAACCTACCGGGCTGAGTTCGATCGAGTCGCGGGTGATCAACCAGAAGACATTCAAAAGTGTGTGGGCGATACGTATGGCTTTCTACAGACCCAATATTCTAGCCCTCGCCGGAGGTACTTGGCGCGCTGTAGTAATAAGGATAAGGATGGGCGTTGTAGCATTCACGGGATGATGGAAACGGCAATCACGATGTGCTTGCACGAGGGGGAGTGAGGCAATCCTCGATTTGATCAGGAAACAGCGGTTCCCCTCCCGCTCCAAGGCGCCCCGAGCCTTGTTGTCGCGCGCGTGCGGGAGCTTTTCGACCGAGTCAGGCCGTCGTCAGCGCCGCGATGAATGAGGAATGTGCAGCGGTATGGGTTTCATGCCGTTAGCCCTGGTCGGCCCTTGACCAATCCGACGAGGTGGTGCTGCGGTGGTACATCCTCGTCGTACCGCTTTCTGCTGGACCCGGCTGCGGTGTTGCTACTGTTGGCGGACACGGTCGTAAGCGCCAAGGCGAATGACCGATGGAACCCCAGCACCTCGTTTCGAACCTCTGCCATCATTTCGGTCTTGGCCACGTGCTCGACTGGCGAATGTTGGAGGGCGGAGAGAACAATCTCAGCATCCGCGTCATGACCGAGTCTGGCCGGACGTTCGTCGTCCGCCATTACAACGAGGCCACTGTATCCCTGGTAAGATACGAACTGGATCTCATTGAATATCTGGCGGCCCGACACTATCCTACACCGTCGCCGCTCCGGTCTCGGAAAGACCAAAATTTCATATCGATACAGGGACACGCGGCCTCCGTGTTCGAATTTTGACCGGACGCCATCCTTTGCGGGTCACATCGGGACTGCTCATCGACTTGGGTTCGATTGCCGCCAGGATGCATCATCTCACCGCAGATCGACGGAGCCGAATCGCACCCCGCATTCGCGCAAGACTTATGTATCCAAGCTTCGCGCTGTGGTGCGCGGCAAGTCCCGGACGATCGAGGGCTGGGAAAGATTTCGGAATCTCGTGAAGGCGTATCTCGCGGAGCACGAATGGTTATTCGACCTGTTCTATCGGTTCCCGTCTGGGGACATCCATCACAACCTGCGCCGTGCCAACCTTCTCGTCGATCGCCAATATCGCATTTGCGATGTTCTCGATTTCGGGTAGTGCCAATTTGGTCCATTTGCTTTGGAGCTCGACAGGATGTGGCACTATATGTGCCTCGACGGGCGAACGCAGCGGGTCGATCCAACAAAGGGCGACCGATTGAATTCCGGCTATGAATTAGAACGGCGGCTTCGCCGCCCGGAATTTGAGTCGCTCGCTCACCTTTTTCAGCTCGCTAACTTGGCGGACGCCGCCGACTTCCTTCTGAAGGTTGACCCACAGGAGTGCCCAACCGTACGCGACTGCCACAGTCTGCAGACGTTCCGCGTGAACGCTGAAGCGCCTGGCGCACGCTTGCGTAAATAGAATTCATTCATTTCGGCCAGGCCGAAAATCAAATCGCAAAACCCTAATAAGGGTTAAGACCCAATTAACCAGGCGCAAGACAGCGTGCAGTGAGGCCGTAAAGCGGCCAAGTCCGTCGAGGTACAGAAAGACCCAGTTGCTCGCGCCGAAAAGCGCATGGGCGAGGCTCCCCGATCGGTTGATGGTCGTGCCGAAGCTGGGCCGTCAGCGCGATGGCGAGCGGGCCACGGCGGAATTGAAGAGCAATGCACCCTATTGGCCATTAGGCGCTGTGCCGCTCGATGACGTCAGTACGGCAAGCTCTAACGTGCTGCTGACCAAATGTTTTAGGCAGCGCAGAGCCGTGAGCGCTGGACGGCCTAAATTCCGATCGGCGAGCCTCGCCCATCCACGAGCGCCTCGGTTGTTTGACAGCTTCCTGGTGGACGGAGGACAGCCTGCGAGTCAGAATGCATTGATCGGACCTTCGCGGACTTGGTCGTTCGGCAGCTTGTTGGCTCCGCGCTATGGCGACACGACGATAACGGAGCAATGAGTGGAAGAAAAACAGCATCAGTCGTCGTTTCGGACTGCCCTGGAGACTGGTGATCTGGACGCAATCCGACGCGTTCCGAAGAGCGACCTGCACAATCACTTTTTTCTGGGGGGAAATCGCACTCTCGTATCGGGATGGGCTGACAAAGACATCGCGCCGCTTGATCACAAGTTGAGCTGCATGGCGGAGATGCACGAATAGGTGCAGGCCCAATTAGGCACGCTATTCGCGGGGGCGCAGGGGCGGCTTAAGGCGTTTGAAGCGACGCTCGTTCAGGCCAAGCTCGACAGCGTCATGCTCGCCGACTGGCCCCGTTTCTCGAGCTGGGCTTCTGGCGCACGCTCGACATGTCTGGCGACGAGCTTGCCCAGCCGACCGCCATCTTCAAGCCGCTGTACCGAAAGGCCAAGGAGGCCGGCCTGAGACTGAAGGCGCACGTCGGCGAATGGGGAGACGCTGATTCAGTGCGACGTGCGGTCGAGGAGCTGGAGCTCGACGAGGTGCAGCACGGGATTGCAGCGGCCCAGTCGACATCCGTGAAGAGTTCCTGGCGGATAATCGCATCCGCCTCAACATCTGCCCTACCTCCAATGTGCTGCTCGGGCGGGTCGAATCCTTGGCGGAGCATCCGATCCGCAAGCTCTACGACGCGGGGGTGAAGGTGACCGTCAACACCGACGACGTCCTGATGTTCGGTCGAAGCGTCTCGGATAAGTTCCTCAACCTCTATCGGGCCGGACTCTTCCGCGGGGCGGAGCTCGACGAGCTCCGGCAGAACGGCTTGAGCGACGAGCCCGTGCTGAACCCTATACCGGACGATCAACGGCTAGACGCCGGCTGACGGCAAGAACCGCATTTTTCTCCTGCGTCGGGCCGGCCATTCAAAGGGCTTGGACATTCCGCCAAGTTGGCCGTGCAGATGCGATATCGGCAAATCCTCGCCCGCCAGCCATCGGTCGAAATTTAGATCCAGCATGTCCTCTTCAAGAGCCGCAGCGTCTCCACCGATCCCGATCAACAGCCGTCTCTTCGCGGGCTCGCCGACGATGGTATGCATCGTACCGGCGCCTCGCAAATAATTATGGAAAAATGCCGGAGAGGTGGACCGGTTCAGCGCCGTGAACATCTGTTCGGCGCTCGGGCCGCCAGACGCCCATGCCTCCAGCGGAGGCAATCTCCGTTGCGAATGCCACGCAAAGCGACGATCATTCAGCGGGCGGAGAAGACCAGATTGAAAATGGTTGGTGCATGCGAGCCAGGCGCCCGTTCGCGCGGCGACGGCCCCGGCACCGGCTTCGACGACCGAAGCGACGCCGTTAGCGTCAAGCAGCGAGTAGTTGTACTGCATGGCGTGAGGAAGCTGGCGGAGTCTGGCGACCGCCTCCCCGGTCGTGGCGCACTGGTCCAGGATCATCCTCACGATCAGGTCGGACGACAGTCCGGGAAAGCGAGGACGCTTCCTGACCCGATGCAGGCCGATCATCAGGCCGTGCTCGTTCATTCCATCCAGCCGTCCTGTCAGCTCATGGGTCGAGCCGATGCTGGCATGGCTTCCGCTCGCTTGGAGAAGAGT
>JASHRR010000680.1 GCA_030037185.1 Xanthobacteraceae bacterium
GCGGCGCAGCGGGCGCCGCTGGCGGAACGTTCTTCATAAGCGCCCGCGCTGCCGCGGGGTGAAGCCGCCCCAGTATCAGAGCGGCCTGATCTCGACCTTGCGGAACCGCACGATGCCCTGGCCGTATTGTAGCGCGATCCGCCCCTTGGGGAGCTTTGCATCCTTGGCGCCGTCGACGGTCTTGGTGCCGTTGAGGATCACAGTGAATTGGTCGCCTTTGGCGGTGATTTCATAGGTATTCCACTGGTTGCCGGCCTTGAGCATGGGCGAGACCTTGGCGACATTGACGATCGCCCCGGTGCCGTAGCTTGGGTCGGGTCGTGTATCGTAGATGTTGACCTCATAGGCATTTGAGCCGGTGACCCGCTTGGGATCGGTGGCGCGGATGAAGATGCCGCTGTTGGCGGTGGCATCGACCCAGAACTCCGCCTTGAGCTCGAAATCGCCATATTCCTGCTTGGAGACCAGGAAGCCGTTGCCGAGATCTGCCTGCACGATGCCGCCTTCGAGCAGCCGCCAGTTGGCGTTGCCGATGGGCTCCCAATTGTTGAGGTTGGAGCCGTCGAACAGCGTTATCCACCCCGTCTGTCCTGACGCGTCGTGCGTCTGCCCGAGCATGGCGAAACCGCCGAGAAGCAGCGCCATCGAGATTACGGATCGGCGATTCATTTTTTCCTCCCTGTTTGAGTGGTTGCCAGCTATCGTCGCAGCGACTTTTGGCAGATCGAAGACCGATGCCTTCACTTCGTAAAGGCAGCAACGTTCTGTTATAACATTTCATCCTGGTTGCCAATCGCCAGGAGGTTGCAGAGCGGTGGCAGCTGTCGCGCGTGCTCCCTGACTACCGGGTTGGCGTGCTCTCCCATCTGGTGCTGTGTGTTGGGTCACGCCGCCTGGGGGCCGCGACTGAAACGGGTCGCAGTCCTTGCTGATTTCCTGGTCGAATGAGGCGCGAACGAGAGCGCCGATCCGCGACCGCGGGCAAAGCCCCAGCGCGATCAAGGTGCGGATACGGGTGATGTTGTCGGCGCGTGCTGGGCTGATCAGCAGGCCGTAGTAACGAACGCGGTGGTTTCCTCCCCTGTCGCCGGCCGTAACGGAAAGTGTCGCCATTCGTGCGGACAACACCCGCACGCGTTCGAAAACTCGCTGAAGAAAGGGAACGTCAAGAGCAATCCGAGGGCTGGCGCACTCACCCTGACCACGCCAGTGCAGGATCAGCTGCCGATCGTGGTCGGAGACGAAACCGGCGACACAACGGTATTTCCGGTGCGCCGGGCGGCGATAAGGATGCCAAAGCCGGCCTCGACAAGGTGGCGGCCGATGTCAAATAGCCTGGCATCGTCACCCGATCTGCGGCGCATCACGGCCCGAAGCGGCAACGCCCGCTTCCGCATACACTCTTCCGGGAGGGTGGAGACTTATGGTCGGGTACTTAAATGCCCTTGCGCGGTGCACCGCCGTGGATTGTGGACCGGTTTCGGTATACTGAGAGGTGAGATCACTGCTTTTGAAGGACCTGGCCGACTGCCAAAGGCCAATCCAGCCCAACTGGTCAATGGATTGGTGATGCTCTATGAAGCCGATCCACTCTCCACCTGACACTGAGGATCTTGGCCGATGTCGAGTGTGCGTCTGTTTCTTTTCGTCATCACGCTGGTAGCCACGCTCGCCGCCGATTGCGTGCTCGCTCAGCAGCTTCCGAACGGCGCGTCATCGATCAGCGAGACTTACGACGAGTGGACTGTCAGTTGCCGGCTCGTTGATGGGCATAAGCAATGCCTGCTTGCGCATACTCAGGCTAACAACCAGACAGGACAACGGGTCTTTGCCATTGAGCTCCGGGCCCCGAAAGACGGAAAGATAGAAGGTACAATCCTGATGCCGTTTGGGTTGAAGCTCGATTCAGGTGCGACCCTGAAACTCGACGACAAGGATCTCGCGCAAAGCCTACGTTTCTCGACTTGTGTGCCGCAAGGTTGCCTAGTGCCGGTGTCGCTTCCGACGGGGGCAATCAACGCGATGAAGAAAGCCAAGATGCTGACGGTCGCATCTCTGAACTTGAATAGCGGCGACGCCATCGCCTTCAACGTCCCGCTCGAGGGATTTGCCGCGGCGACCGCTCGCGTCGCTGAGCTTGCCAAGTAATTATTGCTCACGAAGCCCCCGCAAAGAAGCGGCTGGAACACCGTGTGCTGTTGGACCGCTTCCAGCGCGCGTGATCATTATCGAGAGGTTCACGGCCGGATCTGTGATTGGGCCCTGGGTGAAATTCCCCGGGCCGACTCGGCATTAACAGACACGCCGACCCTGATATTAAGATCAAGATCGATCAATACCTCCCCTGCGTTGGCCACCCGTTTGCGGCCTATCGCTGGTTATCGGAGGAAGCACTTGCCGGCGCCCCCCGGGGTATTTGATCGGGTCACCGGTATTGTCTGAAATATCGCAAATCCGGCGGTGGTTGGTCCTTCTTGGAGGGCATGAGAAAACCGTCCCCGCTCAGAAAATAGATTTCATCACCGATCGTGACGTGCACGTTGTTTTCGGCGCACACCGACTCCCTCCACCAGATCGGCTCCTTGATCGGCGTACGGCGGTAATCCTTGACGACCGTCCACGGGCGGGTCAGCGCATGGTCGATCGTGGTAATTTC
>JASHRR010000081.1 GCA_030037185.1 Xanthobacteraceae bacterium
CTGGCGTACGCCTTCGAGCAGGCATCCAACATACGAAGGCCGCCGCCCGGCTTGCTCGCCCCTTAGACTGAGATGCTCTTCTTGGCACAAGATCTTCGGCGAGATTTAGCCGGCGTTTTGCACTATTTGCCGTTGAGAGTGTCGGGAAGCAGCAGCAACGCGGCCTTGCGCCAATGCCTTGCCCGGCGTGTGGTGATCATCGACGCGAGATCTCCGACACAGGATCGACCAAGTTGCGAGCGGCGCCGGGTCGGCCGTATGCGAAGTTCGCAATTTGAGGTTCCGTCATGTTGTGCGGCGCAAGACTCGACAGTGGATTCGTCCCATCTGACCTACCGCTGTCCACTTGCGCGGTGTTCGCCATTGTGGCTCCGACCGGCCGCCGGTGACCGGCGGCACATCAAAGCTCACGCGGGGCCATCATGCCTGATCCGCTTGCCAGTGCGGGTCTGACTTTGAGCTTAAGATCCATGCGCCTTATCTTCAGCTGTCGATACCCAATTTATACGGCCCAGCAAGCGCAGCCGAGGAATCCCAAAAAAGTCTTGAGATCCCACACGGGAAGATTGCTGGACCAAGCCGCGGCGTGGTTGTGTCCATGGACGGCGCAGAACCGCGAACAGCCATATATTTCCGGTTCAATGGGTAGCGTTGCGGAGGTTTCGCGGTGCCCCAGGATCCATCGCGGCCAAAACTGCGCACCGCAGATCAATCGGGCATCGCGGGCGGCGGCGCTTCATCCAAGCTCGCAAAATCGCCCGCTGCGTAGACGATCCTGCCTCCGACAATCGTCAATTCTGAGGTGATGTCGGCCATACTCAGGATCAGGTACAATCAGATCTGCAAACTGGCCAACCTGTATTTGACCCTTCTTGCCCTCCTCATTGGAGAACCAAGTAACCTTTTCCGTCCACATGCGCAGCGCCATCTCGCGGTCGAGGCAATTACGCTGCGGATAAATTCTCAGGCCTCCGACGGTCTTACCGGTTACTAACCAGGCTAACGAAACCCAAGGGTTATGGGATGACACACGTGCGGCGTCGGTGCCAGCGGACGTCTTAACACCGGCGGCGATGATTTTTGCGACGGGCGGCGTTATCTCAGCGGCACGGGCGCCGTAGCGCTCCACGAAGTACTCGCCTTAGGCCATACGATGTTGCGGAATATCACGCAGTATTCACCGAAATATAACGTCGGGGGTGTTGACACACCGGGCGCACGAACGGCAAGATCACGAATCGTGAAGCTGGCGGAGGCCCCGGCCTGCCGCGGGAATTGGGACGGGAGACGGAGGCCGTGCTCTCATAATGGAGAGGAATCAAGCTTAACGGCATTAGACGCACGTCAGTATGAGGTGATCACATTTCTGAACGTGCCGGCAGCGGCGCGAGGAGGTGTTGCGGCCGGCGCTGGGAGGCTTGTCATGAAACTCGCCGACAAGGGCCCGATCAAGCCACCGCCCGTTCTGAAAGGGCCCGCGCAATTTGTCTCGGTGGAAATCCAATCCTGGCCCGGTATTGTCGCTGCAACGCACTGGTTCCTCTACGACCCGACGCAAGTGGATGGTGCTGACTTCTACGTCGGCGATCGGGAACTCGGCCACATCCACCTCGATGGCGAGATTCACCTCGGCACGACTCGGACGCTCGCAGCGATGCTGATCGAGCATGGCTTAGCGGATCCGTTCGAATGGCACGACGCTTGGGTTCAATATCTCATCCGCAAAAAGGCGGATGTAGACCATGCCTTGTGGCTATTTCGCCTCGGCTACGACCGATTGGCCGGCACCGGCATCCCGATGTTGCGACGGCGTGTTCTCGGCTACCGCGGCCTGGCCACGCTCGGAAGCCGGGCCTGATCGCCGTGACCACGCCGACGGGCCACTGGTCGCTCGCTCTCTCACGGCTCGCTGGTGGCTGTCCGACGGCGCAGCGCCGGTCATCGCGCGGTCACCCGACGGGCCGCTGCCAGCGATCCGGAACGCCGTCATCGTGGTAAGGACATCTGAAAGACGACCTGACGAGCAGCAACGCAATGCACAGCCGATCGCTATAGGGACGAGATTACTACCCGCGGCGATCTCAAGCGGCAATGGACGCATCGTGTGGCGCTTCTGCTCGAAGAGGTGCGTAGAGCGGGTTCCGCGTTTTGCTCGAAGAAAAATGGCCCTGCTAAGTAGCGGGGCCAAATCGGGGAGGAAGTCTGGCTGGATTCAGACCTCCTAGACCTCAGGAGGTCTGGGATTATGTTCGGATTCGCGTTGCGGCTGTAAAGCCGAACCGCGGGGCCGTCCCGGCGCACGATAATTGGGTAGCCCTATGTTTGATTTCGTGAACCCAATCAACGCCGGAGGGCGAGGGCTATCGACGTTTCTCTACTTTCCTAACGAGCGCTTCGATTGCTGGAAGCGTTCTGCGAACGACAATCGCATATCCGACCGGAGTCAAATGCCAGTTGGTACTATTGGGAACGCGAGACGACTCTACATGCAGGTCGGTTCTGTCAATGATGCCCTGCTGCATGTTTTCCAGCATGTATACTTCCGCTCCCTTCGCGTGGAGACGTTCGACGATTGTTCGTTTGTTAGCGGCGATGGCATCGGGAGAAACATGGCGGTTCACCAGATCGTTGATACCGATCTTCAGGATGACGATGTTCGTATTAGGCGGCACCGCGGAATCCAGGCGGGCGAGGACTCCCGTCGTCGTATCCCCGTTCACGCCTTGGTTTGTTACGGTAACTTGGTGGCCTCTAGCTCTCAACGCTGCTTCCAATTGAGCCGGGTATGCCTGACTTTCCGGGACGCCTTTGCCTCGGATTCCGCTGTCCCCAAGAGCGACAATGTGAACTTCTGCAAACGCCGTAGCGGTCCAAAACAAGGCCAGTACGGCGACTGTGGAACACGTCGCTTTGCTTGTAAAAAGGAAACACTTCGCTCCCATGATCGTCCTCCCCGATGCGCGTAGTTTGCCGTGTTTTGAGACAGGTTCGGTGCGTATCGCAAACTTCAATCGCTAAAATTCACAATGTCAATGCGGGTTCGAGGTTCAGCCCTAGTAGCCCACGTGCTTGTCAGGACCGCGCCAAGCTCGCCTACCGAGATGGCCCTACTTTGACTCTAGACACGCGGAGGACAGCGTTCTGCACTCGCACGGCTGCTAAAGTACCACCGACCAGCATGTCGCCTCAAAGCGACTCCTACAGCCCTTCAGAACCGGTGAGGACCAGGCGAGGATGCAGATGAAACCACGCAGCGCGGTTTACGCGCCGGCATGGCGTTCGATGGCAGTACTACGGACCCGATGCAACAGGCCGTCCGCGATGCGCTCATCTTAAAACGCGACGAAGATCGAACGG
>JASHRR010000681.1 GCA_030037185.1 Xanthobacteraceae bacterium
CGCCGACGGGCTATACCGGCAGTCCGCCGTGGCCTGTGCGATGTCGCCCGCACCTTGCTAACCTGGAGCTGTCCGACGCTCGCCTCACCCGCGCGCTACCGCGGCAATCCGGTGAGGTGCAAGGCTGGCGCCATATTCTTGCAGACGCTGTTTGAACAAATAACATACGCTTGCATGTCGCTCAGCTTCGCTTGCGGCAAGGCTCGCTTTTGGCTGGCAGCCGGCATCGAGCTCAAGGCCCAAAAGCAGCTGCACTTGGCGCTTCACCGTCAAGGCTCACCACTTGCTCCGCGAGCCAGGGGCACGTAGGTTCACAGGTGGCAGCGATCGCTTCGCCATTTTCAACAAAGTCGGGATATTCCACATGAAATTCGGCCTCTTTGGCAGCGCCCAGGCGCAACGCGGCGGCAGCGATGTGGACAGCGCGCAGGGCTTTAAGGATTTCGTCGACTACAACGTGGAGGCTGAAGGACTTGGCTATCACAGCACCTTCGTGGTCGAGCATCACTTCACTGGGTTCGGGCAAGTATCTGCGAGCCTCAACCTTTTGACGTGGGTTGCGGCGCGGACCTCGACTTTGAGGCTTGGCACCGCAGTCGTGGTGGTGCCGTGGCACAATCCGGTGCTGCTCGCCGAAGAGGCGGCGACTATCGACCTGATGTCCAACGGCCGGCTGGAATTCGGAGTCGGCAAAGGCTACCGCCACAACGAATTCGCCGGTTTCTGTATCCCAGTGGAGGAGGCCGACGAACGTTTTGAGGAAGGGCTTGCGCTCGTGCTCAAGTCTTGGACCTCGGAGCAGCGGTTTTCCCACCACGGCAAATTCTGGCACTTCGAGAACATCGTTGTCGAACCACCGACCGCGCAAAAGCCTCACCCGCCAATTTGGATGGCGGCTGGAGACCCCCAATCGATCAGGCGAGTGGCGGAGCGCGGCTTCGGCCTGATGCTTGACCAGTTCGCATCGCCTGAGAGAATCATCGAGCGATTTAATCTGTTCAAGGCCGAGGTCGAAAAGCGCGATCGGATCTTCGATCCCATGACGGTAGCCGTTGCCCGAGCCTTCTATGTGGCCAAAGACGCGGCTGACAAGGCAAGCGCCGTCGAACGTCGTCTCTCGGCAACGCGACGGATGACCCGCCTGGCCCAGTCCCCGGGGGGCGACAATAGATCGAGCATGGTAAGCTTCGCGGATACGAACGAGGCCAGCGAGCAATCGGCCCTTTTTGGTACGCCGGATGAGATTGCTGCAAAACTGGAGAGCCTCCGCCGTGCCGGCATCGCCTATGTCCTCTTGAACGGGCCAGGTTCGCGGGACCAATTGCGCCAGTTCGCGCGCGAGGTCATGCGAGCGTTTGCCGATCGGGCAAAGATCCGAGTTGCCGGCTAGTCGGAAGGCCGAGACGAGCCGTTCGCCTTGGCGCGGAGCCAGATGGACCTGGGGAGAACAGATTGCTGATTCCTGCGTGCCGCGGCCAAAACCTGCCCTTGCCTGGCAGGGCTCGGTGTCGCCGCATCAGTGGCGATACTATGTAGCTTTTTCAGGTTGCTCGCTGGGGGGTCGGCCAAGCACGCGACATAGTCTTCCCGCGCTCATGCAACCCTGCGCGCGCTGTGATCGCGGGCCCTGGCAGAATTTCCGGCGAACTTTGAGTGCCATCTCTACTCGCGATCGAGCAAGACCGGCAATCTGAATCCTTCACAGCAGCGAAAAACAGCGCACGTCCGCCCATATGTGCCAACAACATGTTCGAAAGCTTGAAGGCGGCTGTCAAAAGCGCTGGCGGTCACATGGAGAATATCGTCAAGCTGAATACCGACGGACGTCCGGCCATCTTCCGATCGTGCGTGGAATCCGCGACAAGTACGTGAATACGGCGGCACCGCCCGCCAGCATCATGCTGGAAATTCAAAAGCTGGCCCGTGAAGGCGCGTTGATCGACGTTGAGGCGATTGCTGTGCTCCCGGCGAAATGAAACCGTCAGTGATCGTATTGACAGCCGCTGCTTCGGCGCGGCCGCGCTGATGGCGGGGATCAGCAGCTATCCGCAAATAAGCTGCCATAGGGGTTGGGAACCAGCCACGGTGTCTGTGGGCAAGTTACGGAAGTCGGGGCGCCTTCCATGCTCCACGGAAACTGGTGTAGACTGACTTTGCGCTGCCAACCGGATGTGCCGAAGTCCTGTCAATTATCGGCAGCGCTGATGCCCGCGGCGGGCGCGCATTGCAACATCACCGACATCTATCTTGGGCGTGCCATATCGACGCCTGCAACCCAGCGCACGTCGAGTAATGGATCGGAAATGAACCTACGCAATGCGGCAAGATCGGCGGGTGCCAGCGTTGCGTTCCTGCTTGTTTTTCTTAATGAAGGAGGAGATCGTCATGCCCAACCGCTTCCGAGGCTCAATGATAAAGGTTGCGATGGCGGGCGCCGTCATCTCGGTACCCATCACATTGGCGCAGGCCCAAACGCCGGCGGCCACCGGCCAAGCGCTGAACACGCCCTGGGGCGAACCCGATCTCCAAGGCATCTGGACCGACGAATTCGATACGCCGTTGCAACGGCCTGCCAAATATGCGGATCAGCAATTTTTCACCGAGGAGGAGCGCACCGAACTAGATAAGGCACGAACGGAGGTGCTCAACCGGCGCGCGGCCGGCACTCCTAATGACGCTTACAACTTCGCAGTGTTCTTGACCACGAAGCGCACCGGGGCGCGCACGTCGATGATTGTCGATCCGCCCAATGGCCGGATTCCACCACTGACTTTGGAGGCTCAGAAGGCAGCCGCTGCCGATCGGGATTTTCGCCTTGCTCTGCTGCAGGCGACCGACACATGCAAGAACCAGTTGCCGGCCTGTGCGGGAGGCAAGTACGATCCGACGCCGTCGCCTAGGCGCTCGGAACCCCCCCCGCGCTCCAACGCGATCAACTTCGGACGCATTAATCGTCACGACGGTCCGGAGGACGGATCGCTCGCGGACCGCTGCCTGACCGGCGGGCTGCCCGAATTTGGAAGTGCGTTCGGCGGCAGCTTCCGGCGGATCGTACAGACCCCGGGCGGCATTTCGATATTCTATGACGTAGGCCAGGGGGAAGGGTGGCAACGCAACATCATAATGGACGCAAGTCGACATTTACCTTCCAATATCCACCAATGGTACGGTGACTCGCGTGGCCATTGGGAGGGCGATACGCTCGTCATTGACGTGACGAACTTCAGCCCGAAAACTGATTTTCAGGGCTCGCGCGAGAACTTGCACCTTATCGAGCGCTGGACGCGGACCGGTTCGACCACGCTGGAATATGTTGTGACCCTTGAAGATCCGACAGTGTGGACGCGGCCCTGGACTGTGAAGCAAGAGTTCACCAAGCAGAGCGATCGCGAGAACAGAATCTACTACGAGCCGCGCTGCATCGAGGGGAATTATGGGCTACCGGGGTTCCTGCGAGGGCGGCGCATGCAGGAACGCGCCTTTGCGGAGGGACGAGGTCCCGATCCGGCGACCATGGATCACATAGGAGCTCTTGTAAGCACCGCAGCTCAAGCTCCTGCGGACCCGTTGCAGCAATAAGCTGCAAGGCAAAAGGAGACCGGCACCCATCTGGTGTTCCTGCAGGAGCTGACGTTCTGGCGCACTCGGCAAGGGTCGGCGCGTGAGTCTCGTGCAACAGTCTCGCCGAATCTGTGCAACGAGAACGACGAGGAACCTCACCCAAGTGATCTGCCGCGACGTCAGTCCGCCAAAGTATGCGGACTGATCAGCTACGGCAGGCAAAACCCGGCTGATCTGCTGGCTCAGCAAGCCAGAGTCATTCGCGCCTGACCGGTGAGGCGGCGGCGGGAAACCCCCGAACGCCCCCTCAGAAAAGTAATTTCGTTAGTCAGCAAAGCTCATGCCATGGATTTCTGGGCAAAAAGCGCGCCAGGCCGCCGCCACGGTAAAGCGGTGGCGTCGGAAGCGGCGCCGATCTGGTATGCGGCCGCGGTCCTCGGCCCCGAATTGTTGCACGGCCTCTCGCGCGCGGGCGATCAAATCCAATCCCTCTCCCGCGTCCGCCAATTGTGTTAACGTAGGCGCTCAATGCCCAATGAGTAGGGCAGGTTGATCTCGCGCCCCACCACGATCCCCAGAGGAGGCTGCCATGAGAACTCGACAGAATGCTCTGCTTGCTGCTTTGCTGATCGGATTGC
>JASHRR010000682.1 GCA_030037185.1 Xanthobacteraceae bacterium
CAAGGAGCGGCAAGGAATTCGTCATCGACCCCTATGAAAGGGCCCGTTCCCGACCAGTTACGACTGCGCCAAGGCTGTCAAGGAATTGGATCGTGCCATCTGTTACGCGCCGGAGGTTGCGCTTTGGACGTCCAGCGCGGGGAGCCTTGCCAGACAGCTCTGAAACGGCAGCCGGCGGACAAGACGCAGGAGTTTCAAAGCCAGCAACGCGAATGGCTGGCCCGGCGCGAAAAGGAATGCGGCATAAGTGGTGGGTGGAATGCCAGATACACCAAACTCGCCGAACTCAAACAACGATAATCAGGTGATTGATCACCGGCTGGGCCGGATTGACGACGCTATCGAGACAGCGGCAAGACCAGTACCGGCCGGCAATCACGGCAGCGGGCACTCTGGCGGTCTTACGAGCCAATTTCAGACTCCTGAGGTCCTGAGATCAGGAGTGTGCATTTACGACCCGACTGGACAAGATTAGGCAAGACGGGACGAAATTGGTGGGTGACCTTGCAGAAACGCCCTTTGTATCGACGTTTCTTTAACGCCGCAGAACTAGACAGGACGGCGTTCGTTGTACGGACAGTTCGGCTCGGGTATTTTCTTCGACGAACCATGATCAGCGCGCCAAGGGGGGAGCGATGTCAGTCGAGATTCACGTGACCAAGATTGAGGCAATTGGGCAAGGCAGCGTGTTGGTGAACGTCGTCATCGAGTCCGAGCAAATCGGATCAATCGAGTTGGAAGTCGAGGGCGAGCTTAACACAGACCCGCAGACGCGAGACCCGCTTATTCAAGCGCTCGGCGAAGTGAGAGATAAGCTGCTTGCGTTTGCAAGCGAATTGCAGGTCGAATTGCAGACTCCCGATGTTCTGACCCGCATGGTGCATCTCTCGTTGCCAGACGAAGCGACCGAATGATGCATGCCCCCGCGGCGACCCTGAAGGTGAGCGAGGCGGCATCCTCAATTGCTCGGTGCTGCGCCGGGTTGGCTTACTAGGGGCGCACATGTTCTCCCGGCATCAGCCGCGCACCGTGACCACGCGCCTGCAGCTCGCGGCTCAGGGGATGTGTGTGCCGACAAGGCTTCGATGCCGATCAGGCACGTCGGCATCGCGGCGTGCAGCACGATCGCGCCGCGTCGAGCGAGGCCGGCAAACGTGAAACAAGTTTCCTGCTATATCGATCCCCCATGATGGCAATGGTGGCGATTGATCGTGTTGGACATGGCGGTGCATGGGGCCGACACCATTCCTTGAGCCGGCCCCGCAGCGGCGGGTAAAACTGCGGGGCCGGTCTTCGCATGCTCATCAACGTGGTGGAAACGGGCTTGTGGCGCTTGCCGTAGCAAGCGTCTTACCTCCGGCATCGACAGCTTTCACCGACCACCGATAAGTGTGCCGCTGACGTTCGGGTGGGC
This sequence comes from Xanthobacteraceae bacterium, assembly GCA_030037185.1. The sequence goes on from JASHRR010000682.1 coordinate 1,415, forward strand.
AAGGACCCCTATAGGAGAAGCTTCCCGCGGCGATCTGACTAGCGCCTTGATACGGTATCGTGCCGCCGCCATGCGGGTAGGAGGGCAGATTCAGATCAACCATGTTGAAGGTGAGTCGGCTCGTGCCCGGGGGCACGGCCGACAGCGTAAATGCTGGCGGGCTTGACGAGCAACGCGCGACACCGGTCCAGGAGAAGCTCAGCGACATCGCAATAGCCTCCGAGCATGCCACGTCGACGGCAACGATCGTTGTCAGGAGGGCTGCGACAGTCGCGACATGGCGATACGCTCTCAATGAAACCTCCCACCAGCAGCTCGATCGGATTACGCATCGTGGACGGCGGGATCTGACCAGAAGCCGACGCTACGCTCATCGCGATCCTAACCCTCAGAAGTCCGGCTTATCAGCACGCGGAACGTTGGTGTCGCTGCCGTCGTAATAATATTGATGGGGGTTTTCAGCACAGACAACTTCTGGCCAGGTGGCGGGCCCCGGTACGTAAGTCAGCGTTGAGGTCCACGGCGTCGTGAAGACCCCCTTATCGTCGATCGTCAACTCCAGTTGCAAGAACTTGCCGCGATGGCGGCTGAAAACATCGCCGGCAAACAGCCAATTTTCCTTTATGTTTCGGTCGATTGCGTCCTTGACATCGTCGTAATCGCGCAACCGATAGCGTTCGACCATATGCAGAGCCTTGGTATATGGCGTGCCGAACAGGTCGATCATCGCATACGGCCGGTCAGTCCTGATGCCGATGGTGTCGATCACCAGCGTGTCGCCCTCGTAATGGCCGATTGAATCTCCATACACGGCCGGCGTGTCTTTGTGAGGCTGGTTCATGCGCACATGGCGCACGTCCATGTTCCCGCTGTAGACCATCGTGATGGTGTCCGGCTGCTGGAGAATCAGCACAAGGGCCTGCTTGTAGATGAACGGCGGCGGTTCGGGCCAACACTGGTTCGACGGATTCCCATAGGTGATGCCCGCAAGCGACATTTCGCCGAACTTCTTTACGACTTCCGCCGCCCAAGGCTGCAAGATCGGATTGGTGTAGTCCCCGACCAGCCGGTCATAGTCGCTGATACCGTCCCCGTCGTTAATTGGAGGCAGTGCCAATGTGCCGGCCTCTGGCAGCGAACCCAACACCCGGGGCCAGCGTACCCTGTTCGTTACCGGTCCGGGACCGGAGGCCGGCGGCTCGAACCAGGGAAAGGCCGGATGATTCCACATCCCGGAAAAGTCCGGGATCGATGCGGTGGCGTTTGTTGCGGTGCCGGTCTGCGCAACGGGCACCGTTTGCGCGAGGCTGGGCGTTACGGCCACCAACGCCGGTGCGACGAATGAAAGGAAATTGCGGTGCCTGTTCATGCCAATCTACCTTTCCTGGTTGCGAGATCATCGGGCGCTCGTGCGCTCGATGAAACCTTGAAAATGCCGCCATGCACACCCCGCCCTGTCGATAATTGTCAGGGTCCCGGCGTCCCGTGAAGAGCTCCGTGTCCAAGCTTAAACCATCTTTGCGCGCCTCTGGAAGGGCTGCAAATTCCCACAGCCACCGACTTTTGGCGGTGCGGCAAGGTCGGCAGCTATATGAGGGGCGCGCGGCTGCGGGAATCTGTCGAGGTCGCGAATCTCATTTTCCCGCCTGAGCGCGCGGGCGGCATCGTGGCCGCCTGATAGCCCAGCACCAAAGAGGGCGGCGGCAAATACGATGATACCAAAGACGCCGGATCGCGAATCGAGCTCGTCGTGGTAGCCGGCTTGGCTATGGCAAATATAATAAAAATGACATTTTAGGAGAGCAAGCTCCTACCCGAGCCGAAGACCTGGCCTTCGCATCAAGCAGTTGAGGGAGGAGCCGAGCAGTGGCTATACGAGATCTGATTCCATGGAGCCGCCGGCGCGAGGTGACCGTGCGCCCCGGTGAAGAGTTCAACCCGTTTCTGACCTTGCACCGGGAGATGAACCGCCTCTTCGATGACGTTTTTCGCGGGTTCGATCTTGCGCCGTTCGGCGCCAATCAGCTGCTTCACCGCCCGACGGGCTGGCCAAACATCGAGTTCAGCGAGACCGATCAAGAGGTGAGGATCATAGCGGAATTGCCCGGCCTCGATGGGAGCGACGTGGAGATCGAGCTCGCCAATGGAGTTCTTGCCATCAAGGGCGAGAAGAGGATCGAGACAAAGAGCAAGGACCGGTTGTTCAGCGAGCGCTACTATGGCCGCTTTGAACGGCGTATCCCGGTCGAAGACGTGGACGAGGACAACGTATCCGCCACTTTCAAAAACGGCGTGCTCACCGTGAGGATGCCGAAGACTTCGCAAGCGCAGTCGAGAGTGAAGCACATCCCGATCAACCGCAAATGATCGAGGGGGAGCCCTGTCCAAGCGGCTCGCAGAAAACACCGGGTTCGTAAGGTTACCAACCGCTTCAGGTCAGACCGGGCGCCAGGGCCTGCGCCGATCTCTGCTTTATTGTCGGAACCGGCCGCCTCAACGGCCGGAGCCACCTCGCCACCATCGGCGCCGCTCTGACGATGCGCTCCAAGCTCGCCACCTGTTGATCAACGGGGTGGCGGAAAAGGTGAGCAATTGCCTTGCGATTGTGGTAACGCCCGTGCACTTCAAACGCGTCGCCAAAATCGGCAGAGTCGCGCCAATCCCGAGATCCAAACGTGCGCAAGCTCAACCCGGAACGCTCACGAGCGGCATTACGGTGCGCTTGGAGAGACGGGTTTGATGCTATCCCGATGAGCTCAAGGTGTCTCGAGTCGCCCGGTCAGTTCGACTGTCCCTGTTCTTCGAGCGTTTTAGTCTCCCGGGCTCAAGCGCGTTCGCTGCTGGGCAGCAATGATTGAGCGCAGGCGCTTGACACGCCATCGACGCGAATGCCCCCTCGCAGGGTCTCGCAACCGCCGAACCGGCGTAGCGCGTCAGCGTCACCGGCCAAATCGGCGTTGACACCGACGTGCGGCAATATTAGTTAAGCTAAATAGCTATTTTTATGAACTATCTGCAACGGGGACGGTTACCATGCTCCGCACAGGAAACGATTACCTCGCGGCGATACGCGATGGTCGCAAGATCTATGTGGGAAACGAATTGGTCAGGGATGTCACCGTCCACTCGGCATTTCGCAATTCGGCCCGGTCGTTCGCGGAATTGTTCGACCGCAAGCGCTCTTCGGAGCATCGCGACGCCACCAGCTTTGAAGAGGATGGCGAGCGGTTCTCGGGCTGGTATCTAAAGCCGGTCGACCGCGACGGATTGAGAAAGCGCACCGAAACCCATCGGCGGGTGGCTGCATGGTCTTATGGCCTGCTGGGCCGATCACCTGACCACGTCGCGAGCTTTGTTACCGGGCTTGCGATGAGCCCGGAATTGTTCGACAGCAACCGCAAGGGTTTCGGAGAAAATCTCACACGTTACTACGAGCGGATGCGTCGCGAAGATCTTTTTGCCTGTTACGTCGTCATCGCGCCCCAAGGTGCGCGCAACCCCGAACTCTACGGCCGAAAGGCGACGATCGCACATGGCCTCCAGGTCACTGCTGAGAGCGACGACGGCATTGTGCTCAATGGCATGAAGCTGTTGGGCACCGGTGCGGCCTTCGCTGACGAAATCTGGGTCGGCAACCTGCTTCCTCTGCCGCCCGAACAAAAAGGGCAAGCCGTGACATGCGCGCTTCCCACCGCAACCGAAGGGGTGACCCTCTGGGTCAGAAAGTCCTTCGAGAAGCATGCCGTGACGGGCTTCGACAATCCGTTTTCCTCGCGATTCGACGAATCCGATGCGGTCCTTATTTTCGATAACGTGAAGGTACCCTGGGAGCGGGTTTTCCTCATCGATGATGTACAGCAGTCCCGCGAAATGTACTTTCAGACACCATCTCACGTGATGGGAAACCATCAGGCGATCGTGCGGTACCACGAGAAGCTCAAGCTAATTCTTGGGTTCGCTTACAAGGCTGCCGAGATGAACAATGTTCTTCAGATCCCTGCCGTGCGTGAAACGCTCTCCAAGCTTGCTGTTGCCGAAGCAGGAGTGAAGGGATGGATCGCGGGCCAGATCGAAGATGCTGAAACGTTCGGCCGCTATGTCCATGTGAACAGACGGGAGCTCTACTCTGCCTTGAATTGGTGCACCAACAACTACTACCAGGTCACCGAAACCGTTCGAGAAATGCTAGGGGCGGGGCCGTTCCAAATGCCTGCTGACGTCAGCGCGCTGAGCGACCCGTCGTTGCGCGAGACCTTCGAGCATTACTGGGCAGCCGGTGAAGCTTCCGCAATCGACCGCCTGAAGCTTATGAAGCTCGCGTGGGATTATCTCGGCTCGGACTTTGCTGGCCGGCATACTCAGTACGAGCGTTTTTACGCAGGACCGCAATTTGTTCACGCTCTTTACAACTATGCGAACACCCCGTGGAGCGAACGCAAGCAGCAGGTCGAGGAGCTGATGGCTGCAATGGAGGTTCCGTAGGCTCGCGAC